>JAYRWN010000408.1:0-20042 GCA_041917975.1 Saprospiraceae bacterium
CGCTCACGAGAAGGACCGAAAGCCTGGCCGATGACGGCAGCAAAAACGGTTTGAGGATTGTTTTCCTGAATACGCAGGGCCCCGATATGCCCGCTTTGAGGTAGACCTGCAAACGCCCAGCTTTTACCACCGTTCACAGATTTATAGACTCCTTTGCCTGAGATGACATTAGAACGCAGTCCGTCCGATCCCGTTCCAACATAAATAATGTTTGGATCCAAACCATAAACGGCAATGTCTGCTATCGAAGGCGATTTAAAGTAACCATCCGACAGATTATGCCAATGTTGCCCGTAATCTTCTGTTTTCCACACCCCTCCCCCGGCGGAGCCCATCAGAAACATCCCGGGTTGATCGGGGATACCGGTTGCCGCCGTAACCCGTCCGCCGCGGCAGGGGCCAACATGGCGGAAAAGTAATGGGTCGAAAGAGAGATATTGTGCACCTAATGTATTAAATGACAATATTGTAAGCATTAAAAAAAATAATAATTTTATGGTTTTCGAAAGCATGATTTGGAACCGTTTGTGCGCTTCAAAATAGGAAGAATACCTGTTTCGGACAAATCGCAATTAGAGGAGTGGTACTATTTAAATATGAAATAAAATCAATGATTAAATGGGGATCCTTAATATTCGGCGGCCTAATATGGAGGAAAGTCCAACTAATAATATGATAAGTATTTAATTTAAAATTAAATACGCATTATAAAAAAATATATAATCTGGCCGGGATACCCCAATAATGAACCAACACTACTTACATTCTCCTAGCTTAGGTTCAACGTATTCAGCTTGGACTATCCACCTATCTATGACCTACTTTTATAATTATTTTATCTAAAAATCTGCATCTTGCATTTTAGTAATATCAAAAGTTTAATCAGCGATGAAAGTTTTATTTATTGGGGGTACCGGTAATATTTCTACGCCGGTCAGCCGGTTGGCGATGAGTCTAGACGTCGAGCTGTATCACCTTAACCGCGGCACGTCCATCCAGGAAATACCGGGAGTTATCACTCTCCAGGGTGATATCAACGAACCGCTAACCCAGTCATTATTGAGTGATCATTATTGGGATTCGGTAGTCAATTGGATTGCTTATACCCCTGCGGATATTGAACGCGATCTGATTTTGTTCAAAGATAAAACCAGACAATATATTTTTATTTCTTCTGCTTCCTGTTACCAGCGTCCGGTGCGCTGCCCCATCATCACCGAATCTACACCATTAGCTAATCCCTATTGGCAGTATTCGCGGGATAAAATTGATTGTGAATACCGCCTGATGGGTGCTTACCATCTAGAAGGCTTTCCAGTGACTATTGTGCGGCCATCGTTGACTTACGACACTGTAATCCCCATCTCGGTGGGTGGCTTTAGAGAATATACCACCGCTCAGCGCATTCTGGACGGCCGGCCAGTACTGGTACCCGGAGATGGAACGGCCTTGTGGACAGTGACCCATGCAGATGATTTTGCCAAAGGATTTATGGGGCTGGTGGGAAATTATCATGCGCTTGGTCATGCATTTCACATCACTTCCGATGAGATCCTTAACTGGAATACCATTTACCGCACCCTGGCTGAGGCACTGAACCGGGAGATCCATATGGTGCACGTCGCCTCCGAGACCATTTGTCGGCTGGAACCGGACTACACGGGTACCTTATTGGGCGATAAGTGTGAGAGTACTATTTTTGACAATACCAAGATTAAGACTTTTGTGCCCGGATATCAGGCTACAATCCCTTTCCACACAGGCATCCGGCGCACCTTGGCCTGGTTGGATGCGCATCCAGCTAAAAAAATAGTGGACCAAGCCAGTGATGCCACTATTGACCGCATCATTAAAGCGGCTCAGTCGTTAACAATCTGAATATGAGGTTTTCTTAATAAAAAATCAGCCTGCCCATATAAATGACGCAGGCTGCGTGGGAAGCTCCAATGCTCTGTTTGACCGGGTAATGGGTCAGATTACAGGACATTATTGCCATGGGGTAATGCGGAATTGGTTTTGGATGAGGTTAATACGCTGATGCAGAACGGACGGAACTTCTACCTCCAGTTTCACTTTTCCCTCAAGAAGTTCCGCCGTGTCTGCCGTTAATTGGTTGGAGGTCCGAATGACGCACCGTATAGCTGGTATCCAAGGATGTTGAACTGAACCATCATGCCCACGCAGGCTATTTCAGTCCGGTCCTTCCTGGATTTTTAGTACCGCCAGCTAATGTCAATAGTGGCGGTAGATAAAACTCTAAAATCACCCAGAAGCCTCAACTTTTTGGGAATAGGCTGAAAGCAGGCCATGGCCATTATTTTTTGATAAGCGGATGAAGTCAGAGGACTTGCATATGGCAAAGTCGGTTGTGTAAAACGCTGGCTTTTTGGGGTCAATAGACAACCAAGGACTAATGACGCAAGAGTAGTCCTTTTCTTCACCTCTGCTTATCAATATGCTCATAAACCTATTTGCGTAGATTGTTGTTACAAAAATCGCTGCATTATCACAATCAATTTATTATCAAATATATATACATTATAATAAATAATATTAATTCCAAAAAATGGAATCTATTTCCAAAATATGGAATATTCCAAAATATGGTCAAAATAGTTAAATGAATTGCAGCTCGTGTGCTTTGATTAGGTTGCTAGCCTCATGCAGATAAGTGCAGACCAGCTCCACCGTCTCTGTCAGTTGAACTTGGTCGGTGAGCATTGGGGTGTTTTTTTCGAGGAAGATCACGTGTTCTTTTAAAGGATTTATCTCCAGTTGCACGACCGCCGGTTTTATTTTATGCGCCAACCGCTGGATGGCGTCCTGGTCCTCGTCCTGAAGGGCTTCTCCTAACAACCGTATCGTTTCGTCGGCTTGTAAAAGGAAGATATTCAGCATCTTGTGCATAAAATCATCATCACCAGCGCTTATATCCCGCAATTTTGTTAAGTCATAGGTGACGGGTGTCTGTTTTTTCACTTCTGTGTTTTCTTGCCGGTTGAGCCACCGAATTATGGTAGCGATAAACTCGTGTTCTACGAAAGGTTTGGCGACATAATCGTTCATGCCGGCGCTAAAACACTTCTCATTTTCCCCTTTGATGGCATTAGCGGTAAGAGCGATGATGGGTAAGTCTAAATTGTAGTCTTTCCTGATGCGCTGTGTTGCCTCATAACCGTTCATTTTTGGCATTTGCACATCCATCAACACTAAGTCGACGACTTGGCCCTGTATGATATTCAGGGCTTCCAGACCGTTTTCAGCCTGCAGGATAATGCACCCGTAGCTTAACAAAACCCGTTCTGCCACCAGACGGTTAAGGTCATTATCATCGACGACCAGGATGACTTTATCCTTCAGAATGGCCGGAGAACCTTCTAGTCTGAGCTTTTGAGGTAAATCAGCCGCCGTACCTTTAGGAAAATCAACAGTGAAGGCAACGGTAGTTCCTTTTCCTTTTGTGCTGTCTACCTGGATGTGGCCGTGCATGAGTTCTACCAGGTCTTTACAGATGCTCATACCCAGACCTGTTCCTCCGTACTTACGACTGATGGACTCATATTCCTGGGTGAATTTTTCGAAGAGTTTGTCGAGGTACCCAGGGTCCATACCCACGCCGGTATCGGATACACTTATCTGGATAATCTGGGATTGTTCTTTATCTTCTAATAACATCACCCGCACGGTCACCGACCCTTGTTCGGTGAATTTTATGGCATTGCTTAACAGGTTAAGCAAGATCTGATTTATCCGGTACGGGTCTCCGATTAGGATGGGAGAAATATCAGCACTAAAAGAACTATTCACCAACGTCAAGCCTTTCTCTTCCGCTTTATGCTGGAAGACCTGTGAGCTGTTCATGATGACTTTGTACAGGTCAAAGCCTATGCTCTCCAGGTTTAGTTTACCGGCTTCTATTTTGGTTAAGTCCAGGATGTCATTAATGATCACCAATAAATTTTCCGCAGCGGTTTGAATGGTGTTAAGACAAAACTGTTGATCAGATGATAAGGTGGTTTTGGCGAGTTGGTTGCTCATACCGATCAGTGCATTCATGGGGGTTCTGATCTCATGACTCATGTTTGCCAAAAACGTTTCTTTAGTTTTGGCTAACCGTTCGGCTTGTTCACGGGATAAGATCAATTGTTTTTCCAGTTCTTTTTGTTCATGGATATCCAGGCAGATGATGATCGTGCCTGAAAATTCGCCGCGGTCGTTGTATTCTGGTGCTGAACTCACTAACCACCAACGGGCTCCTCCGGGGAGATTTACTTTAAATTCGTAGGCCTCATTAATACCCTGACGCCGGTTTTTGATTTTTTCCTGGATAAAATTCAACTCTTCTTCGGTCAGCCATTTAATCACATCGAAGCCGATCAATTTCTCCTCGGGGGTTCCGGTCATCAGACACACCGTCTGATTCACGTAAGTGATGCGATAGAAAGGGTCCATTTCTACCAAACCCAGGTTCATGTTGGCAATGATGCGGCGGTATTTTTCTTCGTTGACTCTTAACGCTTGCTCAAATTTTTTACGTTCGGTGATATCCAAACCATATCCGATGACAAAATCTACTTCTTGCTGTGATCTGATTACCGGAAACCACCGTCGCAGCAAGTATTTTTCCAGGCCTAGGTTATCTATCAGCCGTTCTTCCCACTCCAGGGGCTGTTTGGTGTTCAGGACGTATTCAAAAGTTCTCCGTCGTTCCTGAGCCATCTCCATAGGTTTATTGCGGTACGTGCAATAATCCTCATCCCGTTTGCCGATGATCCACCGGCGCAAGGTCTCATCTTTAATGCCGTTGGGATTCACGAAAAGGTATTGGTGTTGATTGTTAAACACAGCTATATCTGCCGGAATGTTGTTTAAAATATCTTCGTAAAAGAGGCGCTGTTTTTCCAAAATGACTTCGGCGTTTTTACGCTCATCGATATCAATGACAAAGCCGGTAAATACTTTGTTTCCTGATTCTGTGAAGTAAGAAAACGAAGAATATACCGCATACCAGCGGACCTCTTGTCCAGGCAGGACCAACCTTATTTCGTCATAGAATGGTTCCAGAGTGTTGATACATTGCAGATTTTTTTCAATGACCCGTTCCGCGTCATCCGGATGAATATAGTACAGATAATTGTCAATGTCCTGAAGCTCAGTACCAATTATTTTTTCGATCGCCGGGCTGATGTAACGCAAGACTTGCTGGCCTTCCTGCGTATTTTCATATTCAAAGATGATCCCGGGTATATTTTCAGCCAGGGATTTAAACTGGTTAACCCGGTTGGCCAAAGCCATCTCAGTTTGTTTAATGCCGGTAATATCCGTATGGGTACCGACCATACGTATGGGAAAGCCGTGGGGGTTTTTTTCGATCACTGTTCCCCGGTCTAAAACCCAGCGTACACCGCCATCCCTGCGCAGGACGCGGTATTCCAGGCTGTGGGAGTCTGTTTCCCCGGATCGGCAACGTCGGTCGGATTCCCGCACTTTTCCTAGATCATCAGGGTGTATGCTGTCCCACCAGATCGACGTGTTATGCCCCTCCAAAGTCAGATCAAGCCCTAGCAGGGTGTTGTGTGGTTTGGAGTAATACATTTCACCCGTGTTGAAGTTTAATTCCCAGACATTATCCCCAATCTTTTCTAAAGCCCGGCGTAAGCGCGTTTCTGATTCTTTAATGCGTTCATTGATTTCACGTTCGGTCGTGATATTTTCTTCCAGAGCAAAATACCCGGTCAATTCACCTTTTATGTTAAACACCGGTTGGCCCTGGATGCGTACCCAAAAAGCTTGTCCATTGCGTTTGTAGTTCAGGATTTCGGTATTGAACGGTTCGCCAGCTTTTATTTGCGACGAAAGGTAGCGGCTGGCAGCTTTATCCGTTCTGGGGCCTTGCAAGAGAGTTCCTGGTTTACGGCCCTGCATTTCCTCTAAGGTATAACCGGTCATTTTGGAAAAACTTTTATTAATCCAGGTGGTACACCCCAGTTTATCGGTAATGATGACCGCATTAATGTTGTCTTCCGCTATTTGGGACAATATTTTTAACTTTTCATCCTGCTCCCTTGCTGCAGTGTTGTCTTCGACCATGGCGAAATACTGCAGAACATGACCATCCTTATCTTTGACCGACTGACCTTTGGAACGCCCCCAAAACCAGGTGTTGTCTTTGCGGTAGTGCACCCCTTCTACATCAAAGGATTCACCTTTGCGGAACGCACTCACCATAGTTTTTACCGCCTCCGGGTCGGACAAGGGTCCCCGGCATAAACCCAGCGGAGTTTGTCCCTTTATTTCTTCCAGGCTATAGCCGGTCATTTTAGCAAAACCCTCATTGGCCCAGAATATCCTGCCATCCGGAGAAGTAAAGACCACGCCATTTTCATTAGCGCTAGCCACCATAGAAAGCCGCTTGTATTCTTCTTCTCCTTTTTTTCTGGCTGTAATGTCCGTATGAGTGCCAATGAGCCTTTTTGGTGCTCCCGAGGCCGTTTTACTAACTACCATACCGCGATCCAGGATCCATAAATATTCGCCATTCCGGTGGAGCAACCGGTATTCACGCTGATGTGAACTAATGCGCTGGTGGTCATAGTCGTTATCAGTTTCGGCGATGATGTGCCGGTCATCGGGATGGATGCGATTATACCATTCAGAGACTTTGTTCTCAAAAGTATCTTCCGCATGGCCCAGCATAGCTTTGTACTGTTTGGAGAAAAATACTTCGCGGGTCTCAAAATCGTATTCCCAAACACCGTCACCAGCTCCTTCCAAAGCAAATTGCCATAATTCCTGGCTGGCTTTTAAAGCTTGCTCGGCTTTTTTCTGTGCCGTAATATCGGTATAATTCCACAAATGGCCGCCATAGGCCTGATCACCAATAATGGGGATAAAGTCCCTTTCAAAAATTCGCCCGTCAGTGAGTTCTAAAATTTCCCCAATCACTAATTTTTTATCGGCCAGATTCCGGTCAATGCCCTTAATGAATTGGTCCGGGTCGCGAAACAAGACTTTGCTGCGTTCTGCGCTGCTACTGCAGTCCGCCCCGATCATATCCTCCGGGGTAACCGGGATACCAAAGAGGTCATTAAACAGCTGATTACAGTATACAATGCGCCTGCTGTCATCCTCCAGGAGTATGCCACTCTGCAAATTCGCTATAAGTGAAGTAAATACCTTCTCGGCATTTTTGCGTTGACTGATAACCTGGTTAATGTATCTGGCGATAAGTAATAAATCATCCGTCTTGCCGGCACTTTCTTCTCCACCGATGATTCCAGCGACTTCTTTAAGTTTTTCAACGGATTTTCTTTTTATTTCTATTTCATGCTTGAGCTGATGATTAATTTCCCGGTATTCTTCCTCACTGATGACGAAAGCCCTGGACGCCAACTCATTGTCCCGTTCATAAGCTTGGTATGATTCTTCCACCGCTTCTAAAAATGGCAGCAGGTCTGGATTTTGGGCCATATTTGCTGGAAGCAGTTTTCTGATCTGACGTTGCAGAAGCTTATTCATCGTTCACTAAAGGTAGTAATAGTCATGGTTTGATTGTGCAGCTGGCAGCTGGTTCCATCTACAAATGGGGAGATTTCACCATACGAATAAAATCCTGTAAGTATAGTCTGTTGGTTAAACACCTCATCGATGGCTTCTACTTCTTCTTCGGTGCGCCCTTGTAAAATTAATTTTCGACCGACACAACTGATCAGCAAGGCCAATTTGGGTGGTTGTTCGCCGGATTTTTTGGTATCCAAAGCAGCATGATAAGCCGCATCCGTCAGACGATCAAAATTGGCTCGCATAAATCGCACCTGCGCACCCTCTGGAATATCTCCGGCAAAAGTCATGCTCCCGCTGAGTTCATCAATGGACAAGATGGTTCGCACCACCAATTCACTTTCCGCGTCTTTTTTTATAGCCAAAGGAAATAATAGGGCCGAGCCGGGCAGTTTTGCCGCATCGGGCCCCAGATATAATTTGTATAGGTCCAAAGCGTTTTTGCCGTTGATTTCATAAAGGACATTTCCAGTAGATTTGGTGACGGTCCTTTCCGGTCCAAACATCTCCCATCCACCGCGGGTACCATGATGGACACACAAATGTTGTCCGTAAAAACCGACGGCTACCACCAGTCCAGCTGAGGGTCTGTCGTTTAATCCTACCAGGGTGTGCCTGAAGTCCGGACCATCTCCAGCCAGTCCTCCGGTGATAAGCAACTGATCATGAGCCACCTCGTTCATACCTTGTACCAGTTCGCTTCCATTGACCATGCTGCCATCAGAAAAAACCAACAGGTAGGCTAAATCTTTGCCTGGAAATTGGCGGACTAAGGCTTGGCCCGCGGCATAACTGCTGAGGTATTCATCAATGCGCACCATCCGTGTTTCGATTGGGGTATGCTCGAATTGTAGCGCTGTAACCGTAAGGGTGTGGTCAAAAACTTCGGTATCGTATATTTCACCGGCAGTCGAACATATAATAATTTGGGCGGAAGGGTATTTTGTCCGGAGCATGGTATAAGCATCCTTGGCTTCAATGACTGCTTTGGCACCAAAACAAAATACCAATTGCACTTCTTCTGGGGCTAAATCGTCACTTTTGGGGTGTGTGACCATCCGATCCATAGAACATGAACACAACGTTGCTTTCATACCGTCACAGGGATATTTCCTTTTCTTGCAACATCTTATAGATGGTACTCTTACCGATGTCCAGCTTGTCGGCCACTTTCAGGACATCATGGTCATATTTATTTAAATAATGGGAGATTATGTCAAGGGTATATTGGCGCAATGTTTTTTCTTCCAGTGAAAACAGGTTTTGGTTGTGAATCGTATTAATTTGTATGTCCTCCGGTTGTATCTCCGGGCTACTGCACATCACGGCTGCCAGGTCTATGATCGCTTTTAATTCCCGAACATTGCCTGGATAGTTGTGGCTCATCAGTTTATCCTTGGCACTTTGACTGAATGAAAACGGTCCCACGCCATTTTCTTTGGTAAATTCATTGAGGAAAAACTTGGCCAATACCAATACATCATTCTGCCGGTCGCGCAATGGTGGTAACTCTATAGGCAAGCCGATGACCCGGTAGAACAGGTCTTCACGGAATGTTTTATTTAATACTTCCTGGCGCAAATCCTTGTGCGTAGCTACAATGATCCGCACATCCAGTTTCACTTGCTCGTGTCCCCCCACACGTACTACTTCGCGTTCCTGCAATACCCGCAGCAATTTACTTTGCAAACTTAAATCAAGTTCCGCTATTTCATCCAAAAATAACGTTCCTCCATTGGCCTCTTCAAACTTGCCTATTTTCCTGGCCAAGGCCCCAGTAAAAGAACCTTTTTCATGACCAAATAATTCACTTTCGATCAATTCACGGGGAATGGCGGCCATATTGACCGGGACAAAGGGTTTTTGTTTCCGGGCACTGTTATAGTGGATGGCCTTGGCCACCAGTTCTTTGCCCGTTCCGGTTTCACCGGTTATGGACACGTTGATGTTGGATTGACTGGCCTTCTCCATTAGGTTGAAGGTGCTCTTCATGGCCGGACTTTGACCTTTGATACTTTTCTCGAAAGCGTATTTTTGGCCCACTTCATCCTTCAGGACCTCCACTTCTTTTTTTAAAGCCAGTTTTTCCCTGATGTTCAGCACGGATCGCCACAGGTGTTCTTTGGTAAAGTCATCTTTGATGATGTAGTCATGAGCTCCGGCTTTGAGCAGATTGACCGCCACCGATATTTCGTCCTGGGCACTGATCACGATCACCGGCAGTCCTGGACTCACCTTTACGATTTCTTTTAATAGCCTTTCTCCATTAAAATCCGGTAACCCGAAATCCATACAAACGATGCTTGGCCTCAGGTGCATCGCTGCCAGCAACTCTTTACCCGTGGTGTAGAGTTTCACCTCATAGTCCGGATTTAAAGACAAATGGCGCAAGATGAGCTGGCCATACCAGGGGTCATCCTCCACCACAAATATTTTAAATGTTGATTCTGACATGGTTATTTATTTTCATCGTTATCTGCAGATTATCAGATCCAGCCACAAGTTATTCTACTCCAATAGGATAAATCCCTTTGACGGAATAATCCTTTATCGGTCATTAAAATTAATGAAAGAGTTAAATATTTCCGGAAGGTCCTCCCGGAAATTGATTCTTTTCTCACGTAATATAATCCAAAAAAAGTGCCAAACAGATTACCAATTTCCAAAAAATGGAAAAACCTGTTGTTTTAAAAAATATTTTGCTAATAGTAGTCACCAATATCGGGCTACCGGCATACCGCCAAGGCAATGCTCCGTTTGCTTTGGCATACATGACCACTTCTTTCCTTTTAGCCCTAAGCCTTAGGCCGAAAAAAATATTTGTTCGCTGCTTCTCATTCTTTAGCCCGCTCGACCGCTATTATAGTACACATTAATAGCCAAACTAAGTTAAATGGCCTGGACCCTCATAAATGGGGAATTTTTAATAATGCTGTGATTATTAGCTTTGACGGTGAGTTCATTAAGATGCTTCCTTTAAAAGAAGCTGAAATAACAAGCTGTGCAGGGCTGCCTTTTAATCACACGCGATACACCGCCGCATTTACATTCATACCCGCACCTACGGACGCGAACACCAGATGATCGCCGGACTGAAAATGATGACCGGGGAGGTCCCCTTTGCTGATCAGGTCATACAGGGTGGGGATAGTGGCCACCGAGCTGTTGCCCAGTTCGTTGATGGTCATGGGCATGAGGCCCGCGGGAACGGCAGTTACGCCGTACATTTTGGCCAGGCGCAGGAGGATGGCTTCATCCATTTTTTCATTGGCCTGGTGGATAAGCACTTTGGCGATGTCCTGCAGGTGCAGACCGGCGGCATCCAGGCAGTCTTTGACCACCTGTGGCACATGATTCAGGGCGTATTCATACAATTTGCGACCCTGCATCTTTAAGAATAACTCCTCGCTGGGATGCGCGGGATTGTACGAGGGTTCCATGACCAGCAGCTGGTGGTAGTTCACCGCATCCGTGCGCACTTTTTTACTCAGGATGCCCCGGGGTTGAGCGGACCAGTGGCCCTCCAGAATCACCGCACCGGCCCCATCCGCATAGATCATGCTGTCGCGGTCGTGCGGGTCGCAGACGCGGGAGATGATCTCCGCACCGATGACCATGATGCGTTTGGCCTCACCGGCTTTGATCTGGGTGTCAGCGATGATCAGGGCCTGCAGCCATCCCGGGCAACCGAAGATGAGGTCCCAGGCTACGGCCTGCGGATTTTTTATGTTTAGCGCTGCCTTGACTTTGGTAGCCAGGCTGGGCACCATCACCGAGTGGTGGTCGCCGAAACAGATGTCCCCGAAATTGTGCGCCACATAGATGCCATCCAGCGTTTCCGCATCCACGCCTGAACTGTCCAGAGCCCGCCGGGCCGCTTGTGCCGCCAGGTCTGAAGTCACCTGTCCGGGAGCGGCATAACGCCGCTTGGCGATGTTGGTTATTTTTAAAAATTTGGTGATGGTATCGGTGGTGGGCTCCACGATTTTTTGCGATGCCTGATCATAAAATTCGTGGTGCAAAAAATCCTCATTTTTGACTTCCCGCTCGGGTATACAACGGCCGCTGCCGACGATCACAGAATACATCATAGCCTGGTGATAAATTCTAAAATCGGGAAGGTACGACTATTTTTTTTGCCCGTCGCATGGTCGCGCTGAACAATTCTCAGCCATCCTGAACAGCGGTGTATTTTGCCGGTGAAAAAATTGTGGATAAGTCCCGACTCAAAAATTAGCCGGTGCGGTTATTCTGCCCTTATTTTCGCCTTTCTTTCCTGTTTGGGTTAATTATGGCCACACATTTAGTGCAATTTTTTAAAGATCAGCTCAGCCGGGCCATTGGTCTGGTTTTCTATAATAACGGGTTTATGTTCGGGACCTGGTCGGCCATGATTCCGGTTATCAAGTCGCGTTTCGGGCTGAATCCGGCCGAGCTGGGCCTGTTATTATTATGCCTTCCGCTGGGCACCACGATCGGTAATCCGCTGGGGGCCTGGATAGTAAAACGGTATCAGGCGTCCCGGGTGACTCCCCTGCTGATGGCCGGCTCCATCCTGCTCTTAAGTATTCCCCTGTTGTCGTCCTGGTTAGCCCTTACCATTCCCGGATTATTGGTGGCGGGGATGTGTATGTCGGCCACCAACATCGCTATGAATACCTGCTCTGCCCATTATGAACTGACCCGCCAAACACTGATCATGTCCGTCTGCCACGGCATGTGGTCGCTGGGGGCCATGTCCGGGTCAGCATTGTCAGGATTCGTCCTGGGCTTAGGGGTGAGGCCGGCGTGGGTGCTGGGCGTGATCATCCTGGTCACCCTGGTGAATGCCCGCTACATCGGCGGGGCTTTGCTCCAGCTGAAGCAGGTGACTTCCCCCGCACACCCGGCTGACCGTGGCTTTACCTGGCCCAATCGCTATTTGTGGATGCTGATCATCATCAGCATGTGCGTGTTCCTGGTGGAGGGCACCATGGTGGACTGGGCCGGGGTGTATATGAAAGAATCGGTGCGAGCACCGGCCTGGATCGTGGGGTTGGGTTATGGTACCTATGCCTTGTTTATGGCCACCGGCCGGTTATTTGGTGATCTGCTCATCGGTCGTTTTGGCCGCCGCAAGATGCTGAGTATCGGCGGGATGATCAGCGCGGCCGGGTTGGTCATCGCCATCCTGTTTCCTTATACGGCGGCAGTATTGTTTGGCTTTGCCATTATCGGGTGTGGGGTGGCCACAGGAGCGCCCATTCTGTATTCGGCAGCTTCCATTCCGCAGGAGTCCGGGCTGGCCAGCATGAACATGTTCGCCATGGTGGCCTTTTTGGCCGGGCCGGTGGTGATTGGGTTTATTGCGGAAGCCAGCAGCTTAAGCGTGGCCTATGGTCTGGTGGCCGGCGTGTCGTTGGTGGGCGCCTATTATGCGCACCGCGTGCTCACCGAAGCCTGAAAAAAGACAGCTCCATATGTAATTTGGCTTGACCTGAGTGGTCCAACTGCAAATGTTTATGGGCAGTTTTGTTTCTTTTTAGTTACTGCTTCTACCTCTAGTCAGTCTTAGTCAATATTTTAAGCTCATTTGAGTTCTGCAAGAATCAATTTTTTCTGCTTCAATGTATTTTTCATTGCCTTTTCTCTTACTTTAGGGTCATTGTTATGTATCAATTCAAAATATTCCGTTGGAACAACTTGCCAGGATAATCCATATTTATCTTTACACCACCCACAAGAGCCTTCCTCACCGCCATTTTTAGTAAGAGCTTCCCAATAATAATCCGTTTCAGCTTGGTCTTTTGTATTGATAACAAAAGAAACCGCTTCATTAAATTTGAATAACGGGCCTGCTGCTAATATACTAAATTCCATTCCCGCTATTTCAATTACGGCTGTTTCTATGCCTGCATCATTTCCACTGTCGTCACTATCGAACTTGCGAAAATCTTTCAGCTTACCATCTTTAAAAATGGATAAGTAGTATTCTGCTACTGCTTTGGCATCTTTCTCTACCCACAAATAGGGTGTAATTTTTTGAGTAATCATATTATTATTAATGTTTTTACTTGTGTCATTTGTAATTACGATTTGACTGATAGGGTTATCAGAGTTACCTGGCTGATTTGGATTTGAACAGGAAATTGTAAAACAAAAAATAAGCGCGGCAAGAAAATTTAACTTATTCATTTTCTATTTTTTAGAGTTTTTAATAAGTTGGTCAATGCGTACATGGTCGCAGTAAATCCTTCTTTGAAGCCCATTTCAATCATCTTTTCCATACGTTCAAGAGAATCATTGTAGATAGTTATACTTACTTTGCTTATTCCGTTTTGTTCACTGAAATTTAAATCCCAATTCGAACCTGGTAAAAAAGGATTTTCATCTTTGTCGGCAAATACACTTAAAAATTTGAAATTGCTTTTTGGTGTGATAGAAGTGTACTGTTGAAGTTGCCACATCTCTTGCCCATCAGGACCGACCATGGCATAAAATCTGCGTCCACCAACCTTGAATTCCATCACTTTCGTTTTTGACTCGAAAGGTTTAGGAGCCCACCATTGGTCAAGGATTTCTTGTTTTGTAAATGCATCCCATACAAGCGATTGGTCCGCTTCAAATTCTCGGTTTATGGTGACAGTCTTAGAGAGTTTGTCAACCGTAAACTCAAATTGCAAATTGGTCATTTCTTATTTTTTTAATTGTTGGCAATAATGTGTCTAATTGATTTAACCCCATAGTAAATCCTTCTTTGAAGCCCATTTCTATAATGGTTTCGAGATCCTTAAGAGAGTCGAAAAAAATAGAAATGTGAATGTTTGTTTTATCTCCGTTTGCTGCAAACCTTGTCTTCCAAAACATTGAAGGAACATCGTTATTGAGATTTGCGTTTTCATCAGCGAAACTGTCTTTCCCTTCAAAGTTTTTTAATTCATTTATTTTTAGGTAAAAAAACAAACAATAGTGCCTTTGTCCTTCCGGACTGAGCATAGAATAGTGCCATTTTCCTCCTTCACGAAAATCCATTGTTTTGGTTTCGTTCTTGTATGGCAACGGTGCCCACCATTGGTCCAGCAGCTCAGGTTTTGTATATGCGGCCCATACCAAAGGTAATTCTGCATTAAATTCTCTTTTTACATTGATTGTTTTGTTCTCCTTGTCAACAAGGAAGTCAAATTGTAAATGACTGTTCATTATTTCTGTTTTTTGATTGTTAATAAAACATTGTCAAGCTGGGCGAAACGGTTTTCCCAAATCTTCTTGAATTGTTCTAACCATTTGTCTATTTCTTTCATTTTTTCAATTTCAAGTGAGTAATAAATTTCTCTGCCTTGGTGTTCTTGTTTTACTAACTCACATTCAGTAAGTATGCGCAAGTGCTTTGAAACGGCTTGTCTGGTGGTGGCGAAGTGTTCGGCAATGGCATTGGGTGTCATCGCTTGTAATGCGATTAAGACGATTATGGCTCGTCTTGTGGGGTCAGCTATAGCTTGAAAAATGTCTCGTCTCATTTGTCCTGTGATTTAATTGTGAAACTAATCGGTTGCAAATATATGCAACTTTTCGGTTTCGCAAATATTTTTTTATTTTTTTTTCAGATTGTTGAAAGTCAGTTAGAGTTGTCGGCTTCTCTAGAGTAAAGCTAAAATTGCCCATAACTTCGTTAAATACACATAGTGCTCGTAGCAATCCTGCCCTTTTGATACCTGATTTATTTCTTGGTTATTGCGGAAGCCAGCAGTTTAACGTTGCTTATGGTCTTGTGGCCGGCGGGGGCTGGTGAGCGCCAATTATACATACCGGGTGTTCACCGAAACCTGAAACATGGCAACTAAAACGTAATTTTTTCGCTGGTTTGTTAGTCCACTTACACTACACTTTGCGCACTGTTTTACTGGCTTTGGATGTGGGCTGCAAGAGCGGCAAGGCAATGTGTGTGCGATTTACTTGTGTATCATTCTTGAAGTCTTGCATTTTTGTTTCTTATAAGATAGCCCATGCATCATACTTTGTTATTCTCTTGGCGGTAGCAGATGAAGATGCCGTACTTGCAGTTGAGAAATATAGACGACATAATCAACCTACAAAGTTTTCATACTCCAATTTTGCTCCATCCATTAGTTTTTGAAATCGGGTCTCTTTTCTAATATTTTTCAACAATGGATCAAATGACATAAACGGGGAATTAGTAAATCCTCTTGATACACTTCTTTCCAACCAGTCCAATGCTTTGGATGTTTGATTGGTTAACGCAAACAATTCGGTAAAAAGGTAAGAAAAATATACATCTTGCCAGGCCCAGTTTTCAATATCTTCTTTTTGCATTATGCTTTTTGTCAATTCAGTTTCTCCTTCTAGTGCATGCCCCAAAGCATAAATGAGTTTATAGAGGAAATCGTCAAGGTTTTGTTGTACATGATCTTTAATGAATATTTTACATTCATCCGTTCGCCCACGATAAGCCAAACCAAAAGAGACCATCAGGTTAATAAAAGGATTTTGAGACTCCATCTGCAAGGCCTTAGAGTAGTAATAATCCGACTGGTCAAACTGTCCCTCGAAGATGTGAACGGCACCCAGCGTAATTTGAATATTCGCGCTTAGAGGATCCAGGCTTAACATTTTATTAACGAGCGGTCTTGCTAAATTTGTTTCGCCAACAAACAGATAACCCCAACTTAGCCAGAAGAGGGCATCCAGATTATTTGGCATGTTGACCAGAGCCCTCTTAAAATGTTGAATACTTTTTATTTGATTTCCTTTAATGGTCTGATTGAGCAAGCCTAACACCAAGTGTCCTTCATTGCACTCAGGATCTAATTCAAAAGCTTTTCTCACGTAAGTTTCAGCCTGATTCCACCCATCCTCTGATTGGAAACCTAAATTCGCATAGTTATAATAGGCATAGGCCATACCTGCATACAAAGTGGCATTGGGGCCTGTGATGTCCAAGCCATTTTGAATATGTTTTTTTGCATCATCACCGGAATTCTTGGTCCATTTTACTAATTCACTTCTTGCACGCAAGTAACAATCATAAGCAACTATATTATTAATTGGGCGTTGAGAAATTCCTCTGTTCTCTTCGTTAGTCAGTTTTATTCTTAACCCTTCAACAATAGAACGGGAAACTTTTTCCTGAATATCAAATATATCTTCCAGCGTTCCATTGTATTTCTCAGCCCACAAATGAGTGTCGGTTAACGCATCGATCAATTGTGCCGTGATCCGAAGGTTGTTGCCGGATTTTCTAACACTGCCCTCTAAAATATAGCGGACATTTACTTCTTGGGCAATGTCAGATATTTTTTTGTTAGAAGATTTGAAGGTCATGGCCGAACTTCTTGATATAACCAGCAGATTACTGAGACGCGAAAGATCTGTGATGATCTCTTCTGTAAGTCCATCGCTAAAGTATTCCTGCTCCGGGTCGTTACTCATGTTTGCAAAAGGCAATACAACAATTGACTTCTCGACAACCTCAACTACCGGGCGCATTAAAACCGTTGGCTGTACTGAAGTTGAAAAATTTCTGATTCCAAGTATGATTCCCTTTATGGCATTCGCCATTTTATTGACCTGATCTCGGTAAAGGACTTTGCCTGCTGTTCGGATTTCGTCATCCTTGGAATTTAGAGGACGGTTCACTCCTGGTGCTTTAAAAATAAACTCAATTGCCCTGAGCATTCCACTTAATTCATTTTCCAAAAGGGCTTTATCTTCAACATCAAGGTCATGGATTTTTATTGGAAGAATTCTGCTTGCTACATTTCCATTGCTCAACTTTATATCCCTTCCAAACTGATCTTCCTTCGCCAATTTATTAAATGCACAAAACTCATATTGCCAGGCAAAGGATTTCGGATCGCAATACGTTTGGGAGATGATGGGAATGAAGATGAGACACTTCAATTTCCCTTCAAGGCTCTTATCTACGTTATGGTTTTGGAGCAGACCATCGTGAGGGTTTTTGTCGAAATAGATAGAGAGGGGTTCCTTGATGGTAGCAGCTATCTCTTCCTGCAGTGCATTTACAAAGTCCGTCACCCATCCGCTCCGGTTATCGTTGTGGCGGTAGGAGATGAAGATGTCATATTCAAAGCCAGGGATTAAAGTTGGCATGGTCAAAAATAATAAATTTATTGTCACTTAATCTAATGCTGGAGGGCTGCTATGTTATCCATTTAAGTTCTTTTGGTTTTATGTGAGGATTTTGCTCTTACCAAAGCTTTTTGTGCCGTGGTGGGATAAAACGGCTATGGCCTGAGACAAATACGTGGGGCAACCCGGGAGTGAATCTATCTTAAAAATGTGCGGGGTTGGCTGTATTAATTTTTAACCTGTCTCATGTTCGGTCGGTCATTGTCCACCGTTTTGTAAGTCGGGAATTTGTCCCCGTGGAAAATCTTTTTTAGGAAATTGTCCGGCCACATTGCCACCAACTTTGTTGAATAAACTCAGTTCTTGAATCAATCCTGCGCATTTTTGCTGATTTATTTCTCTTTGCCATTTCCATGTCCGCGACGGGTTCAGAATTCCGGTTATGGCTTCTAAGTAACATTATTAGACCTTGAAACGGGTTCAATGTGCCCTACTGCTAAAGGCACGGCGCGATTGGGTTTATTGCGGAAGCCAGCAGTTTAAGCGTTGCTTATGGTCTGCCATGCTGTAGAATACAACCTTGATTTGTTAATTTGCGCCTATGAAATCTATCAGGAGTAAAATTTATTTTACGGTCGCGTTTAAGTTCCTTGTCTTGCTGACGGCTAAAAGTCAGATGCTCCATGCACCGGATCACGTTTTAATGAAGTACGTGGCGCCTGCAACGGAAAATAGTTTTAAAATGTTTCGTGAGGCGGGAATAGAACCGGTCAATCATGCGTTGACCGAAAGCGAAAGTGCAAAAGTCGCAGCAGCCATTTCAGTTTTGCCACCTTTGCACCGGAAGATCCTGAGCACCCATAGCCATAGTTTCAGCGTTATGCATAACATGCCGAACACTGCGTTGACATCACCAGTGTCTGGTCGTATGACGTATTTTCCTTTTTGTAGCCCACTCTACTCGACTAGCGGTTCGTTATTTTCTGTCAATGTTTTTTTCCATTATTTATTGTTTTCAAACCAGTTTACGATTGATGGCATATTTCTCTCAAAGCCGAAGGGTGCGATGGTGTGAGCTTTACCTGCTGAACTTTCAGCGATGGCAGGCTTGCCTGCCGAGCTTGTAGCGATGGCAGGAGCCTCTCCCTGTCAGTGGATGCTGGCAGGTTTACCTGCCAAGTTTTAACGATGGCAGACTTGCCTTCTGTGCCTCGGTGATGGAAGGGCGGGCTACTCGACTGGTGGCAGGCATATTGTCTCAGTTACTTAGTCTATAGTAAGGCAAATAAAGTGTCGGTTCATAGCCTAATTTTTGAGCTAATTTGCAGGACCCAACATTTTCCAAACGGCAAGACCAAATTGGTTCGTAATTATTTTCAATACAATAGTCAATAATAGCTCTACAAACTAATTCAGCAAGTCCTTTTCCACGAAATTTTTCTTTCGTTTCAATACCAATTTCAAAATCATTGTCAAACCAATAAGAAGAAAAAGACATTGATGCTAATTCATCTTTATAAAATAATGCGAAGGCAACTCCATTTTTCAGAAAATCTTCTTCATCGTCCCAAAAATACTTTGGAACCACACTTCCCTGCATATCACGGAACATTTGTCCATTAGCTCTTACAATTGAAATATCTTTGTCAACAACTTGCGATGACAAGGGTTGGTGTTTGGCAAAATTAAATTTGAAATTCACTCTTGTATTAAGTTCAATGAGGCCCTTTTCAACTTTTTCTTTGTTGGCCGTCGATTTTACCAAAACGCCCTTAAACAATGATGGAAGTACATTGTCCCAATCACCAGGGAATGCCTGCATCCATTCAAAACTACTCCTTGCATTGTCTTTATTTAGTGCGTAACGTTTAAAGGCTTCATTAAATTTTTCATTAGTGCTTTCTCCAAAAAGTAATGTCATACCATATGGGTGAACAACATAAAATGTCTTTGGGTATGATTTGTCATCAACAAATATTTTTCCAGAAACGGTTTGTTTAATTACTGCTCGTGCAAACAGGTTGTTTATTGTAACTTTTTTAAAGGGTTCAACTACTTTACCATAGTCAGTTTTGTCTAATATTACCATTGTCTATTTTGTATTATTTTTAAGCTGTGAATTTTTCAATGCTTGCTGCTAACGTTGGCTTTGAAATGTAGCGGCTAGCGAAGTAAGTCACTTTCCAACTTTATAGGACGAATTTAGCAGTTTATACTTAAACGAACAGACGTCAACCGCTATATTTTCAAAGCTGGTGTGTGCGCCTTGAATGGCGAATATAAAGTTTTTTCAAAGGAAAAGACCCCCAGAGAGTGAAAGTCTCTTATGCGCGGAGTAACGACCCGAAGCATTAGTAAGTCGCAAGGTGGTTTGGAGTAATCCAAGCACTGAAGTA
>JAYRWN010000409.1:0-14782 GCA_041917975.1 Saprospiraceae bacterium
AAAACCTTAAAAGTGAAAAATTTATTAGCATATTAAAATCGTATAAACCTGACATCCAAGTGGTTGTAGCTTTTAGGATGTTGCCTGAGGTCGTTTGGAGTTTACCACATTTGGGGACGATTAACCTCCACGCTTCCCTCTTACCTAAATATCGGGGGGCGGCCCCTATTCATTGGGCTATTATTAAAGGTGAAACTGTAACTGGGCTCACCACCTTTCGTATTACGCACGATATTGATACGGGAGATATTATAAAACAGTTACAGGTTCCGATTTTAGACGATGATGATACGGGCACGCTTCATGATCGCATGATGAATATTGGTGCACAATTGGTGCTTGATTCATTAGATATCATTTCACAAGGCCAGGTTGAATATCAGAAACAGAACGATCAGGAAGCTACCCCGGCGCCAAAACTGTTTTTTGAGAGTGGACGAATTAACTTCAACCAGGATGTTCGGAATGTTTATAACCACATTCGAGGTTTGTCCCCCTATCCTACTGCCTGGTGTAAATTAGACAATAAAATTTTAAAGATCTATAAATGTCATCTCCACCCTTATTCTGGAAAGATAAACCGACCAGGACTGATAAACACAGATGGTAAGAATTATCTATATGTTGATTGTCAAAATGGAAAACTTGAAATTATGGAGGTTCAAGTGGAAGGTAAGAAAAAAATGGATATTAAAAGCTTCTTAAATGGTTGGAAACTAAAATCAGAAACCTTTCTGGAATAACGCTTTGACCGCTGAAAGTACATTGATCATAATTTCTTCCCTGATATTCTGGAATTGATTGTTAATTACTGTAGCATTTAGAATCTCGTTATCCTGGACTTGACCAAAGTACGTGGAAATCAAGTATATAGCAGATATGGAACTCAATATTAATAGTCCAATTATATATTGTTTATACTGTTTCATCATTATTTTCTCTTACTAAAGACGTTTAAATACCACAAAAAGTTGCACAGTGACTCATTTTTTTACCGTTTTTGATAACAAAGCATGGGTGTAACTTTCTGAAGAATGGGCCAAAAGCTCTTCAGCTGAACCATAATCCAGCCTCCTTCCGTCCTTAATAACCAAAATTTTATCTGAGAGAAACGCAACCCAGGCGATATCATGCGTTATAAAAATAATCGCCATATCCTTTTCCCTACTCAGGTCTATAAGCATTTGTATAATTCTTCGTTGCGTATTTTCATCCAAACTGGCAATACTCTCGTCACAAATTAATAATTGCGGGTCATTTAACAGTGCACGGACGAATAAAACGCGTTGACGTTGCCCTCCTGATAGTTGTAGTGGGTAACGATTCAAATATTCCTCAGATAAACCTACCATTTCCAATAAAGTAGTAATTCTCTCCTTTTTTGTTGCTCCAGATTGTACTTCCATCAAAAGTTCTCCAACTGTAAGGTGTGGAGTTAGTGCGGCTAAAGAGTCTTGAAATACTGTTTGAACCAACTGAGCTCTTTTTTTTCTGCATATTTTTTCTAGAGGAAGACCTTTTATGGTGATTCGACCATCAAACTTGACTAGCCCAGCAATGGCTCGGCCTATTGACGATTTCCCACTACCTGTTTCACCCACTAGTCCCAAAATTTCTCCTGGATACAGAGAAAATGAAATATCCTCTACAGCTTGGACCGCATGCAGTTTATTACCCAAAGAATCTAAGGAATGATAGTTTACACCTAAGCCTTCCACCTTTAGTAATTCGAATTGAGGGGTCTTATATGTTCTGCCATACATCTTCACCGTCCGGTAGTGGTAATTATTAGGGAGGGCTAAAGCTACTTGGGTATCTGCAAATTCGTCCATCAGCCTTTTATCGTGAGTAATGAAAACTACTGCCATTTTTTGTTCGTCCACTAAAGTGCGCAGGTACTGCATAATTTCACGTTCTGTAATGACATCTAAGGCTGTGGTAATTTCATCGGCTATTAAAATGGGAGTTTGTTTAACTAATGTTATGGCCAAATGTACCCTTTGTAATTGCCCGCCAGACAATTGATGAGGATATTTTAGCCAAATCAAGTGAGGGTCATTAAAACCAAGTTTTCGAAGCACACCCCAGGAATGTTCCAGGCTTTTATTGTCTGCCAACTCCTGTATCTGTTGCCCAATGGTTAACACGGGGTTAAGGTATATAAGTGGATCCTGGAATATAATGGAAATATATTTTCTGCGAACCTCAGTCCAAGCCTGTCCATCCAGAGTAGTTAAATCTATTTCTGCGGCTGGGGCAATTTTTATCTTAAGTGAACCGGAATGGGTGAAGATTTCAGGCAACAAGCCCACCATTGATCTACAAAACAAAGACTTACCTATCCCTGATGGACCGTAAATGCCAATAATCTTACCTAAGGGTAAATCAAAAACAAGGTTTGCAAATAGGTCAACACCTGTTTCCCTGTTTTTCAAACTGTATTGATTTATTAATAGCTGTGGATAAGATTCGGGCATTTTATTAACCTTAATCGTTATTCAAAGCAATCTAATCTAAATAAATTAAATCCAAGAGGCGCAGATCTGTATTTTAACCTTCATTTAATTGCACTTTATGCAAGTTCTAAAGATTGAAGCCATTTCTAAACGATATGGAAAGATACAAGCCTTAAAAGAAGTTTCACTAACTGTACACCGAGGTGAAATCTGGGGCATTTTAGGTCCAAATGGCAGCGGTAAGACAACCCTGTTAGGTGTAATATTAGATATAATCCATGCTGATGCAGGGAACTTCCGGTGGTTTGAAGATCTATACCATGGCAATCATAGACTTCACCTGGGAGCTCTTTTAGAAACACCTAACTTCTATCCTGACTTAAATGCTCTCGAAAACTTACGCATTATTCAACATATCAAAAAATATCATGATGATGACCTTCAAAAATTACTACAGCTTGTTAAACTGGACCACCGTAAATATTCTAAATTTACTACCTATTCACTAGGAATGAAACAAAGACTGGCGATAGCCGGCACTTTAATAGGAAATCCTGAAGTAATTATTTTTGATGAACCTACTAACGGGTTGGATCCGGAAGGAATTGCTGACGTTCGGCAAACTTTGAGAGAAGTGGCTACGTCCGGAAAAACAATAATTCTGGCCAGCCACATATTAGACGAGGTGGAGAAAATTTGCTCTCATGCAGCCATTTTACAAAATGGAGCATTAATCAAAGCAGGGCCGGTGTCCAGCATTCTAAGTGACAAAAATTTGTACCAATTACAAAGTTCGGATAATTCAGCTTTATTTAAATTATTTGAACAATTTCCAGGCATATCTAATATCCGGTTTAATCATGAGTATTTGGAACTTGAAACCAACTCCGATCTATCTGGAACAGAATTAAATAAAATTGCATTTAACCATGGTATAATTTTAGGTCATTTGGTCAACAGGAAAACATCATTGGAGGAGGAATTTCTGAAATTAATTCAAGGATAAGAATGAAAGATTTATTCTTTTTATTTAAATTAGAATGGCTTAAATACAAAAATAACCGGGTATTCCAATTTGTAGTATTAGCCTTCGTGATTTGTCAGGCTACATTAATTCTTGTCGGGCAGGTTTTTAAGTCGTTACCTCCTCCTTTACCCTCAAATAAAGTTTTTTACCAATTTCCAACTGTTTGGGAATACCAAGCGTATATTGGTAACTGGCTGGCTTTCATTTTTATTGGCTTTCTTGCCATTTACTTTATTACCAACGAATTCAACCAGCGCACCTTGCGCCAAAACATTATTTACGGTATCCATAGGCATCAATTTTTCTTAGCTAAATTTATTTTTGCTTTGATCATTAGTATCGGAGCTGCATTTACTTACATTCTCATCTGTATCGGCTATGGTATTCTAAACACGCCAGACATTACCTTACCCTTATTAATGGAAAACACTAACCTGATACCTCGATATTTTTTAATGGTATTTGCCTATATGACCTTTGGCTATTTTATTGGGTATCTCATGCAAAAACCTGGTCTCGCAATTTTTATCTACTTGGCTTATGTCTTATTTATGGAGCCCATCCTTCGTTGGGCATTGCATTTTAAATTATGGAAGCACCGAAGTTCTCTCTATTATCCAATGAATGCAATTGAAGACTTAACGCCAAATCCTTTACAAAAATTAACAGTGAATATCCCAGATTTGCCTTTTTCGCTTTTTTTATCCCCTGTAGAAGCTATAATTATTACCTTGTTTTATCTGTTAATATTCACAGGTATTAGTTACCGTCTCATCATCATGAAGGATCTGTAATTAGTTGTTGCCCTGCCAATGATTATTGGTTCTATCCACATCAGCCATGCGCTTACTTGCATCTATTTCAATGCGATTAAGCTCTGCGACTGCGTAAGGGACTGAGAATGTGTAAAATGGTTTGACCCAATGCCAATCTGGCAGATAGGTCAGTTGATTATTTGCCAGGTCATCACCTTTCACCCCGCGCATCAACTCCAAAGGGATGTTAAAATTTGCGGTCTGTCCATTTTTTAGAACAATTTGTACATCCACAGGCATTGGCATATGCCCAAGCCGGGCTAATCTGATTTTACACTTTCCTTCTTCAACATAAACACTGTCAACGGCATAATCAATCGTATGCACAGAATTGACCCAATACTCCTTATACCAATCTAATTCAAGGCCGCTCTCTTTTTCAAATATGCGCATGAAATCATTCACCTGAGGATGCTTATATTTCCACGTATGAAAATAGTTAAGCAAAGCCTGATCAAATGCCTTCTTTCCAACAATATATTCCAGTTGATGTAAAAAAACTTCGCCTTTTGTATAAGCGGCTAATCCATAAGCATAATTGGTCATGAAGTGATCAGCGTGTGTAGAAAGTGGTTCTTCCAAGCCACTTTTAGTCAAATTTAAGTACCCGGTATATGTCGCGGCAAAAGGATTAATGGTAACATCTCCTGATAGCAATTTAATTCTTGTCAGGTGATCCATTACCCTGGTTGAAGCGTATGACGTGAAACCTTCGTCCATCCAGGCAAATAAACTTTCGTTTGTTCCCAAAACCATCTGATACCAGCTGTGCATCAATTCATGGATCGCGACACCTACCAGGGATTTTAGTGGTCTATTCCCCGTGATGAGTGTCGCCATAGGATACTCCATCCCGCCATCTCCCGCCATGATAAAGGAATATTGGTTATAGGGATAAGTCCCAAAGTTGGGATTGATATAATCAAAGGCAGCATCGATAATCGGTGGCAATTGGGACCAACTCTCGGCATTGCGTTCATTCTCCACATAAAAAAAATGCAATTCTACACCATCTTTACGCTTTAATCTTGTGTGTTTATACTCAGTATCGGCTGCCCAGACAAAATCATGCACCCCTGGTGCAATGAAATGCCAGGTATTTTTTCGCCCTTGTTTCCCTTTATTGTTTGTATCATCAGTATACCCATGCCCAATACTCTCTCCGTTTTGAAGGTATCCGCTGCCGGCGATGGTGTAATCTTTATCAATGGTAATAAATACTTCAAAATTTCCCCATACACCATAAAATTCACGGGCTACGTACGGATTAGCATGCCACCCCTGGGCATCATATTCACACAGCTTGGGGTACCATTGGGCCATACTATAATCTATACCCTCTGCATTGTTGCGGCCGGACCTGCGAATTTGAATAGGCACCTGAGCTTCATGGTCCATTAATAACACACTGGAGCTGCCAGGTTCAATAGGGTGGTGTAAATTCACTTCAAGTATAGTCTCCTCCATCGTCCATGTTACTGGGTGGCCATCCTGAGAAAGTGTTTTTACCCTTTGATATCCCATTTCATTTTCCTTCAAATTGGCTATTCTGCCCATTACTCTTTTGTCAGGATCAGGAAGTGATTGACTGCGCAAGTCCATTGAACTTCCAGGTTGAAAAGCATTAAAGTATAAGTGATAGAAAACCTTATAAAGCGTATCAGGCGAATTGTTTTGGTATACCAAGCGCTGTTTGCCTAGGTATGTATGCGTTTTGTGATCAAAATCAATCCACATTTGATAATCCACCCTCTGCTGCCATCGATCGGGTTGGGCTCCCAAATTCACGATGAAGAGAAAGAATACTGGATTAAAACTGAAACTTTTATACTTTTGCATGCATTACTTGTTAAATAGTGGTATAAACATATAAACAGCCATGCTAAATACAAAAAAAGGACGTTTCCTATTACTCACTTTCCTGATTATTTTAGGAGTGATGTCCCGTTTTGTACCCCATTACCCAAATTTTACTGCAGTTGGGGCAGTGGCATTATTAAGCGGAAGATATTTTGAGCGCAAAGTGTTTGGTTATATCATACCACTAGTCATTATATGGATTAGCGACCTTTTTCTTAACCATTTCATTTATCCAGAGTACAGTTCAGGTTGGCAATCTTGGATTGGGGACACCTGGACCTATTTGGGATTTGGTTTAACGATCCTAATTGGGTCTGAACTTATAAGAAGGGTAAGTACTCTGAGTGTAATTCAGTCAGCTATTATTTCCAGTGTAGTCTTTTTCCTTATTTCCAACTTCGGAGTTTGGTCCCAAGGCTCTATGTATCCTAAAGATTCGATTGGTTTATTGGCTGCTTACATTGCCGGCATTCCATACTTCTGGTCATCTTTGCTTGCCAATTTGATTTTTAGTTTGATTTTTTTTAGCGGATACGAATGGCTTACTCAAAATCGGTTACTTCCTATACGAGTAACTTCTAAATAATAGTTTAGGTTATATCCCCATCATCCTTTTTACCAAAGAGTGGTTACCATGTTTTAACCGGTAATAAAATACACCTGTATCCCGTAAACCGGAAATTTTGACTTTATGCCATCCCTTAACTTGCGTATTTGACTGATGGAAGAGAATTTTGCCGTGTAAATCGAATACTTCTAATTCAGTTCTATCCAATGTAGGTATATAAAAAATAATTTCAGTCTGGTCCCCAAACGGATTGGGATTATTTTGCATTAATAATGGTCTTCCTTCTTCGGAGATGAAGCTATTAAAATTATTGTCCTCCAATTTTTCCAATTCTATTTTATTTTCATCAGAAGAAGCTATTGGATTAAGGTTGTCGCAAGGGTTATCTTTCCCTGATTGAATGGCTAAATTAACCTGGCAATAATTTTTATTACCCCAGTTGTCCTGTATCCATAATGATAAAGGAATCGTTTTTGACTGAACATCCAGACAAGTAAAAACCTTGTATGTTTCAGCGCCAGCTTCGTCAAAAGTAATTTTTAATGATTTTTGGTCAGTACAATCGTCTTTACTACCCATATCCAAATCTTTAGCCCAAACCGTAACTTGTCCTTCAGGAGGAACTATAACAGTAGAAAGATTGGAGAAGCAGTAAGGTGTTGGGGCTTGGCAATCCGCCACAATAAGGCCAAAAGGGCATAAACCTATTAATCCTGAATGATCTTTAGCATAAAGAGTTCCAGAATAATTTCCAATAGGTAATTTTCGATTAATCCGATTTCCCACACCTTTTATTACCATAACCCCTGTATCGGGACCAGTTAAAGTATACCAATAGTCCAAACCTGAAGAAGTAATACATTGATCCTCTCCAATCCCGATCAATAAATCTTTTATATCAGCATGACATTCTTCAGAGCAAACCCTAAGGTCCTGAATGCAGTACACCACAGGGGGAATTGTGTCTTTAATTAAAATATGCTGAGTATATTCTAAATAACCATCTCCGTTATCTTTCAACGAACGAAATGTACAAAGCCTATTACCACCAGATTTTTTTGAGGGGTCAAAAATAATATCCGGTCTCCGATTCACGACATCTGGATTATAGGTACACCAGTCAATAATTTTCCAAGTTCGTAATACAATTTGGTCCTTTAAATCAATATTAGTCTGAAAGTAATTATCCTCATAGGATATACCAAGTAATTCAATATCATCATCTTCAATAGTTGGATAGGATATTAACTCCCCGGCATTTGCGCTGCAATAAATAATTGTATCTGGAGGAAAACAAACTACAAAATCGCTCCGCGGAAGCACTCGAATCCCCTGATGGCACACTGTTTCGTTGTTCCCACAGATATCTCGAATTGTCCAGGACCTGACTAACACGCCGCTATTACATTCATTTAACACTCCTGAGTCAACGGAATCTATCTTGAAGTCTAGACATGCCGGAGAGACGGAATAGGCGTAAATGTCAGACAAGTCTTGCGAAATTGCACCTCTTACCCCGTCATATTTATCCAGATTAATCCAACTTTGGCAGAAAACAGGAAGACTATTTTCGCCATCTTTCCAATAGGTTAAACAAGTGTCCTCACTATGATTATTAATTTGAAGCGGAATACTATCACTAGCCAGGCATTCTGCAATCTGGTTCTTTGCTGTACTAAAACCATTAGTCCAAACATAAACGGGAACACCATCAGCAAATACTATTCTATCGTCACCTGTCATACACTGCAATTTCAGCTTGGATGCCAGGTTTATTTCCACCATACAATCGTTCCAAGCATGATTAAAATGGAATCTATACGTTTTAAGTTTTTTTAAATAGCTTATGTCCTCATCTGCAAGCCCGGAAGTCCATTTGTGATATAAAACATCATTTGGACTATCATTACATTGTGGACTTTCGAATGAACATGCCACTAAGTTAGGCTGACCTATTTGATCAAGATGAGGTCCCAGAATAGGCTTTTCAGAACATTCACTTTGAAAATAAAATGTGGTGTAAGGGACATCCCAATCCATAACAACTGTTTGCTGATAATCACAATAAAGTTCGGGTCTGGGTAATACATAATATGGATCAGGATTAAAATTCCAAGTATACCAACATGCAAAACGATCACTAACCTGATACATAAACCATTGATGTTCTGAACCTTTGAAATAATGTTTATCATAAGGCGAAGCGTCACATGCCTCATAAACCCTTAAGACTAGTGAGTCATTGCCACAGGTCTTTAGATCCAGACCATCCTTGAACACAAAACAATTCAACCATTCATCCACCAATGCATCAATTTCAAGTCGATGGCGGTCAAAATTTTCAACCCCTAAACATGACTTGAAAGTCGCATACCAATAAGCAATCCAATAATTTATGGAATCCATCTGTGCAACAGCAAAATGTAAATCGTCGCAACATAAATCAAAACTTCCTTTGTCTAAGTCACGAGCATAAATTTTACTTTGGCAATGATCATCTATACTCACGTTGATAGATTGATGACAAATTGGAACTGGCCTTATAGAATCAGTAACGAGCACTAAAATGGTGTCATATGAGGTATTCCAGCATTGATCTGTAAAAGAAAAAATTAATGGATGATGGCCAATAGGCAGATAAAGTCTCACCTCATCCAAATAACTTGATTGTCCTTGAATCAAAATCGTTTTATTATTTTCATCCGAGTATTCCAAGAAATATTCTATTTTGATTTGATCCCGCGGAGTACATTCCGATTTTATTAAAGGCACTGGAACTAATACCTCAGCTTTGCACTCATTTAAAGGTATTGAAGCAATAAGTGTGTCTATATTTTTTAAGGTATCGGGGATTGGCCCTAACGAATCTCGAATATAAATAAATTGTTCACAACCCGCAGTTAGATCAGTGCACCAGTCTTTTATACTCCAGGTACGCTTTATGATGTAGGATTCACCACAGGATGGTAATATTACATCATCGTAAAGAGCAATAATTTCGCATTTATTGATATATTCAGTGATAAATCGATTATCTATCTTAGGTGGGTCCACCAAACCAATGTTAATGTTTTGGATAATAAAGGGTTTTGGGTGTGCAAAACCGTCATGATCAAATTCTGAAAATATAAAAGAATTTAAGAGCGGATTACCGCAGTCAATAATCACCTCAGGAGGGCAAGTTATCTGCATCAGGTTTTCACGACGCACATAAATTTTATGGGAACAAATCTGTTCATTTTGATAAATACTACTTAGCCGGAATGTGCGTAAAAAATACCCTGATCGATTAATACTATCGCAGGGGTATGGAAACCACTTGATACCGATAATTTCTAATTTGGTAATTAGACACTGATTTTTTTCTATAGGTAAAGCAGGCAATGAATCGGTACAATAAATGGTTGTGTCAGCACATAAAAAATTGATCGGTAATTCGTTTTGAACAGAAACAGATCCCCAACAGGATTGCCCGGATATTTCATCGACGACCCGGTAGATCATATTTTGACCAATTTCCGTCAAGCCTATTGTAGAACCGATATTTTTTTTATTCTTATAAATATCTACCCGAAAACCATTGGAGCAAACCGGATCAATATTAAGTAATACTTCATTGGGCAAAATTGTTTTATCGCAAGTGGAGCCCAGAGCTACATTTAATTTTGAGATACAATTCGGATGGTCAAAAGGTATTTGGTATATGTTTATGGTATCCTTAAATAAATGATCCTCACAAAAACTACAGAAATTGGTAACATAAGAACCATAAGGAAAAGGTTGTCCCGCTTGAGAATTATTTCTAATATTTTCCAGTGCACCAGGTCCACTATAACACCACTCGGGCACAACAAATATTCCGTTGTTTGGTGCTTGATTTACCTGCCGGTAAGCCCATCCGTTCGTATATTCCCATTGACTTCCTGTACCATCGTTGTTTATGTCTCCAAAAACATCAATCACTTGATTGTGACAAAATAATTCTATGGCATCGTCACCATTAAAATTCAAACCAGAAAATTGGAGTTGTGGACGAAACCCAAAAAAAACATCAAAACTATCCGCCTCACTAGCCAGGTATAGATAGGTTCCTGCAGGATAGGCCTGGGCCGGAAAATTATATTCTATCCCGTCAGATCCCCCACCATTATTTGCTATTCCTAAACCATAAACTGATAGGTCCGAAATATCATCTAAAACTTTAAATTCAATAGCTTTAGGTAGTCCTCCGGTCATATCGCCTTCGAGAATCCCGGTCATTAATAGCTTGCCACAGGATTCTACTGTATTGATGATTTCATAAGTTCCAACATCGCTGGTGATAGGCTTTACCGTGCCATCCTGGCTATTTATATCCAACTTTGGTCCTCCTTGGACAGATCTGTAGGTAAAAATTCCTGGACGACCAGTGATGACTGGGGTTAAAGAAGGTTCTCCGGAGCATACAGAAGTTGGCAAGTAATTAAAAGATGCTGCAATCTCCAGACAAGGAAACCGTGTTTCCAAAACCCTCGCCGAATCTGTAGCTGTTACTGAATTTAGGGCACCTTCACTTTCACGAGCAGTCCAGATAGCCCGATTTACATGGCTTGCATTGAATTGATCCTTCTTGTGAACATGATGAGATTGGCCGGGAGATAAAGTTAAATTTAAACCAGAAAATAGTGTACCTAAGTGATCATCCGCTAAATCATGCATGGTCAATGTAGTTTCACCTGCATTAATAACTTGAAAGTAATAACAAACCGAATCACCCGGCCTGGCATATAATAAGTCTGCAGTGGGAAGTACTCCAGAGCAATTCAGACCCGTCAAGCCTTTTGCAACTGATTTGCTCAAAATAATTGCTTGACAAGGTGTGGTAAAGTGCATGCCCAAACTATCGGTGAAATCTAAGACATGTTGACTCCATTCGACACTGGGATTAAAAATAGGCGGGTTATTTTTTACTCCTTCAAAAACGGTCATAATTCGGACTAAGGTTTGGTTAAGTGTTGTTACACCTCCCCCACTCCAGGCAGTACCAGGGTCCATGCCAATTTTACCAAAAATGTCCAAGGTATCGACTCCCTTAAACAAAACAATTGCATCGTCACCATTAAAGAATACTCCCCCCGCCAATAAATCCGCCTTTTCCTGAAATGCCATACTAGCATTGTCATCGCAGATCACGAAAACGGACTTAGACGGGATAATTCCAGTTAAACCTATGGTGTTCCCAGCACTGGTGTTACCATTAAAATAGAATTTAAGCATGTAACTACTTAAATCAATTGAACCAGGGGTAGGATTATATATCTCAAGGCATTTGTTATTACTTGACCCTTCGATATACTCGGAAATAAAAAGGTCACTGCAATCTTGAGTAATTCCCTCTAAAAAAGTTAATAATAAAGGTATCAGCAGGTATAATCGCATGCTCAGGACATTCTGGTTTTCGTTTCAAACTTAGCCAAAAATGTTCGTTAACAAAAGACATATATATTTAATTTTTTTAAGAAAAAATCGTAATTATATATACTTATAAAGGCATGTTGCCATGCTTTTTACGGGGAAAGGGGACGTCTTTATTCCTTAAAGAAGCGAAAGCTTTTATAAGCTTTTGACGGGTAAAGGCGGGTTCGATAATTTCATCAATAAATCCACGGGCTGCTGCCTGATAAGGATTGGCAAATTTATCAGCATATTCTTTTTCTAGAGCTTCTAACTTTTCGGCAAAGTTTTCAGACGCTTCTAATTCCTTTTTAAAAATGATTTCTGCAGCGCCTTTTGCGCCCATCACGGCTATTTCAGCACTTGGCCAAGCATAATTTATATCTGCACCTATGTGTTTAGAGTTCATTACATCATAAGCTCCGCCATAAGCCTTGCGAATAATCACCGTTATACGAGGGACAGTGGCTTCACTGAAGGCATATAATAATTTTGCCCCATTAGTAATTATACCATCCCATTCCTGATGAGTACCAGGCAAGAATCCTGGTACATCCACCAAAACCAAAAGCGGAATGCTGAAACTATCACAAAACCGCACAAATCTTGCCCCTTTTTTCGAACTGGCTACATCTAAAACCCCTGCAAGGTGACTGGGTTGATTAGCTAAAATCCCCAAACTTTGTCCAGCCAATCTGGCGAAACCGATCACAAGATTTTTAGCAAAATCCTTTTGTACCTCTAAAAATGTGGCACCGTCCACAATCTCATCAATAATACTTTTAATATCATAAGGCTGGAGAGAAGAATCTGGAAGTATTGTCTCCAAGTTATGCCTGAGTTCAGTTCCACTTAACGAATAAGCCCATCTGCCGGGCATTTGCTCCCAACTGTTTGGTAAATAATTTAACAGTTTTCTGACCAAATTTAAAGCTTCAATGTCATTTTCAGCAGTAAAAGAAGCTACTCCAGATTTTGTAGAATGAGCACTGGCACCACCTAATTCTTCTGCTGAAATATCTTCATTAGTAACTGTTTTTACCACATTTGGACCGGTTACAAACATATACGAAGTTTGCTCAACCATAATAATAAAATCTGTGATGGCAGGGGAATATACGGCGCCACCGGCGCAAGGCCCCATAACTACCGATATTTGCGGGATTACACCGGAAGCCAAAGTATTGCGAAAAAAAATATCTGCATACCCCCCTAATGAGTCCACACCTTCTTGAATACGAGCTCCACCTGAATCATTTAACCCAATAATCGGAGCTTTATTTTTCAACGCCAAATCCATGACTTTACAAATCTTCTTAGCATGGGTTTCCGATAAAGATCCACCAAAAACAGTGAAGTCTTGGGAAAAGACATAAACTAATCGATGGTGAATAGTGCCATAACCTGTAACCACTCCATCGCCAAAGAATTTGATTGAGTCCATTCCAAAATCAACTGCCCGGTGTATTACCAGAATATCCAATTCTTCAAATGAATTTGGGTCAAGCAACTTTTCAATCCTCTCTCTGGCAGTTAGCTTACCCCGAGAATGTTGATCATCAATCCTTTTTTTCCCTCCGCCTAATTGAGCCAAAGCTTTAAGTTCTCTTAGTTTTTCCTTTTTATTTTTCACTATCCGGTGTTTATTGTTTTTTAAAATATGCTGATTTAAGCTCCCGATTTCTGGACCGGATGGATAATCTAACAATAATCAGTTGGATTACGGTTAATATTCCATCCTTCCACAAACTTAATTTTGAATTTGGTTGGTAAGCCCAAACAACAGGCTTCTCCTGCACTTTTATTTCTAGAAGAGAGGCGGTCAGTAAAAGTTCAACATCATGCACCCATCCAGAGGACTGCAAGTGGTCAAACAAGAAAGAGCCAATATATTTAGGATACCACTTAAATCCACATTGGGTATCAAAAAATGGCAAACCAGATATTAGCCTAACAAAAAAATTAAACGCCCGTCCTGTCATTCTCCGAACTTTCTTATCCAATACGTAAGAGTTCTGATGCTCTCGTGATCCAATATATATCGTTTGGGGACTTACATCTGTTGCTGAAAACCAAGAGAGTAGATTATCAGGAGATGCGGCCATATCGGCATCTAAGGTGATAAAATAATCGTGCTTGACGGCTTTTACTCCCATTTTCAATGCATATCCCTTCCCTTCATTGATTGGATAACTAATAACTTCAAAGGTCATCTTCTCAGAAGTAATAACGCTGTTGACAAAATCCGTAACTTTCTTTTTTGTCAGATCAGTGCTCCCATCATCCACTAAAATCACCTGTATTGACCCTGTCCATCTATGACTAAATGAAACAAGAACATCAAACATTTTGTCGATTCGCTGAGCCTCGTTATACATGGGGATGACCAAAGAAATAGCTGGCCAGATTCGAGTCATAGATTGCTTTAGACTAATCACAAATATAAATTTAATTTCTACCATTTAGAACTAGGTAAGTATCCCTGATGTACTTTTGCCACCGAATCAAAAAAGTATAAGCAAATGACCTACGATCATCTTTTATCGGATAGGGTAAAAGCCATGGAGGAGTCGGCAACGATTCGTATGTCTCAAAAAGCCAGAGAATTGAAGAACCAGGGGAT
>JAYRWN010000410.1:0-8965 GCA_041917975.1 Saprospiraceae bacterium
CGGTAAGGATCAGCGATTTAGAGCGCAGGGAGGCCATCCCGGCCTGAATAAAAAGTTCAAGGCTGGTGTACAATGGTGCCATGCTCAGGATCGGTTGATTACTCATCTGCCATCCTTCCGCACCACGCTCCGGATGAAAGGGTGCACGCATATTAAATCGGGTATTTATGTCTTGCCCCCACCATCCTTTTAGTCTGAATGGTTCTTTATATACAGAATGATTATCCCTGATATAGATGCCGGCCAGCGAACCAGGTCCACCATTTAGATATTTATAGGTACACCAGGCGGCAAAATCAACATGATCATAATGCAATTGGAGAGGAATATTTCCAGCAGCGTGAGCCAAATCAAATCCAACCACAGCACCGGCTTGATGACCCCATTCGGTGATGGGACCAATGTGATAATATTGACCGGTGTAATAATTGACATTGCCTAACCAGATCATGGCCAAATCCTCAGCGTGGATGTCAATCGCCGCTTTGATGTCTTGCATGTCCAGAAGAAATTGTCCTGGAGATGGCGTGAGATAAATGATGGCATCCTCAGGATCATACCCATGATGTTCCACTAGCGATTCAACAGCATAACGGTCGGAAGGGAAGGCGTCATATTCCATTAAAATTTTATAACGGCGACCTACCGGTTGATAAAATGTGAAAAATAAAAAATGGATATCGGCGGTGAGCGTATTCATCACCGTAACTTCAGAAGGTAATGCGCCTACCAGATGGGCCAACTGATCGGCCAAATGACGGTGATATTGTTTCCAGGGACGCTTACCCTCAAAATGTCCATCTACACCTCTGGTGGCCCAGTCTTGCATGACCAGGTTTACCGCTTCCTGAGCCTGCTTAGGTTGCAGGCCTAATGAGTTGCCACAAAAATATATCTTCGGAGTGCCGTCAGAAGAAACAGGAAATACGAACTGCTCCCGGAAAGCTTTAAGCTGGTCTTGAGCATCTAAGGTCTCAGCAAAAGGTCTTCCTGTCTGATAAATCATCACCGGATAAATTTAATTAATTTCTCTCGTTTAACAATTCTGCAAATTGTAATTCATAAAGCTTTCGGTAGAGACCCCGGGGTATTTTGAGCAATTCTTCATGACTGCCCATTTCTTTAATCTCCCCTTTATCCAAAACCATAATTTTGTCGGCATGGCGAATGGTAGACAAGCGGTGAGCAATAATGATGGAGGTTCTTTTTTTGATAAGGGTGAGGATGGCGTTTTGAATAATTTGTTCAGTCTCGCTGTCTATGGAAGAAGTAGCTTCATCCAGTATGAGCAGATCAGGATTAAACACTAACGCACGCACAAAGGAAATAAGCTGGCGTTGGCCCATAGATAAATTATTTCCTCGCTCCATCACCTGAAATTCGTAAGCTCCGGGTAATTTCTCAATAAAAGCATGTGCTCCAATCACTTTAGCAGCGGCAATCACTTCATCCCTGGTAAATTTTTCGTTACGCAACGTGATGTTGTCCAGGACGCTGCCGGTGAATAAAAAGACATCTTGCAGAACAAGTGCGATGCGGCCACGCAGAGATTTAGCTTCATAGGCGTAAATGTCCCGCCCGTCGATAGTGATGGAGCCGGACATGATATCATAAAAACGGTTAATAATGTTGATAATCGTAGACTTTCCGGAACCCGTAGCCCCAACCACGGCCAAAGTTTCTCCGGGATTTAACCGAAATGAAATGCCTTTTAACACCTCCACCTCCCCGTCATAAGAAAAACGGACTTGATCAAAAATCACTTCGCCCTGTAATTTTTCAACCACATAATCGCCATTTCTGGTCAACCCAGCTTCTTTATCCAAAATGCCAAAAACCCTTTCAGCGGCGATTAAGCCCATCTGCAAGATATTAAACCGGTCGGCTAACATGCGCACTGGACGCAACAGATTCGTTAAATACAGGGGAAACGCCACCAGAGCGCCAATGGTCACATCTCCATTTAAGGTGCCGCGAGTACCCCACCACACCATCAGCGCTAAAGTTACCGCCTGAATGATCTCCACCACCGGAAAAAAAACGGCGTAATAAAAATTGGTGTCCAGGTTGGCCTGGGTGTATTCGCGATTGATTTGTCTGAATTTTTCTTTTTCCTGCTCTTCTGCATTAAATATTTGCACAATACGCATGCCGGTGATCCGCTCATTCAGAAAGGCATTCATACGCGATATTTGGTTGCGTACGATGTTAAAGGATATTTTGGCTTTTTCTTTAAAAATATAACCGGCATAAATAATAAACGGCAGACAAATCAGGCAGATCAAGGTCAGTTTAATGGAGGTCATAAACATAATGACCAAAACGGCAATCATTCCCAGGACGTCCGCTACTATAGTCACGGTGCCCTGGGTAAAAATGGTGTTAATGGTTTCAATATCGCTGATGGTGCGGGTGGTGCTCTGCCCCACCGGAGTTTTATCAAAATAGGGCAACCCCAGGCTCATAATATGACCAAATACTTTAATGCGTAAATCTTTTACTACCAACTGTCCAACCAGCCCACAGAGGTAATTAAAATAATAGCGGATGACGGCCGTAACCAGCATAAAAACGACCAAAATCAGGGCCAAACGCCCCAACCCTGACAAATCGTTAGGTATAATATAATCATCCACCATGCGGTTAATGAGGTATGGACGAACAATACCTAAGGGCGCAAGAAGGACCCCTAATACTATGGTGACAATAAATAAATTCCGGTATGGACGGGTGAATTGAATAACTCGTGAAAGTAAGGAAAAATTAATTCTGTTATCGGCCATACGCAGTATCAGCGAAATGAAAAGATCCTGAAAAGAACAGCATTGCAGAGGCTTTGTTCGTCCCGCCCTCCAAAACTATATACTTGCTGGAACCTGACCAAATATTTATCGACAAATGGATTCTTATGTCTCAAGTAGAAAGGTCTTGGTGTTGGCCAAGAGCTATTTATGGTGTATTCGAGTATTTGCGTATGGCGATTAGGAGCTCCATTAGTTATTGGAGGTGGTGAGATGCGAAAACGATTGTGTATAGTGTATTCGTGTATTTGCGGGCAAAGAACTGGCCATTGTAAAATCGGAGTTCTGCGGTATTCATAAATGTAAATCTGCGGGAAAAAGAAAACTGGTGGTTTTAAGAACCTTATTCATAAAACCCTGACTATTTTGACAAACAAATAAGTTGGCCAATATTAATTTAACCATCACTTATCAGGTTCCGGCCTGCACCGCTACCTAAAAAAGTTAACGGTGATCGGTGAGATAACCCTCTAAAGATTGCTTTTAAATAACATGTTTAGAATTACCTTTAATCCTACTAAATATTTTCATGATCATCATCAAACGTATCTTTTACGTGGGGTTACTGATAACCCTGACCCGTACCATCCATGCCCAAACCGGAGACAGTACCCGTATGACCAGTTTTTTTACCGGAGTAATTACCGCAACTAACAACGGAGTTTCATTAATTCCGAGTTTTACGCTTGGGAAACCAGCTCTCTTGTTTGATCTATCGATGGGCCGGGGGCGCTGGAGTTTTGATCCTATGCTGCGCTTTGGCATGAATGGTAAACCATGGGCTTTTATTTTTTGGGGACGCTATAAAGTATTTAATCATGCAAAATTTAAAATGAGCGTAGGCGCCCATCCGTCGTTTGTTTTTCGTGACGTCGACGTGACGGGGACTTCAGGTGTAGAAGCCCATTATCTGATTGCCCAGCGGTATTTTGCCTGGGAAGTCACTCCCGTGTATTATCCACACCCTCAGATAGGCCTGGGTTTTAACTACCTCGGTGCGGTCGGGTTGACCAGGGACCTTGTACAAAATACTACCTTTCTGGCTTTGCGTATAATTATGCCCCACATCGCCTTATCTTCCAAAACTTATTTATCGTTTGTGCCGCAGGCTTTTTATCTGAAGATGGAGGACCTGGATGGTACTTATGGTAGTGCTGCTATTGGCCTGGCCCAATCACCCTGGCCGTTTTCCATCTCCACCATCTTGAGCAAAAAAATTAATTCCCGTTTAGCGGGGAAGGATTTTATCTGGAATATTCAGTTTAATTTCCATCTCAACAACAAATATTACCGCATCTGACCGTAATGTTTCAACTGATTCAATAAAAATTCAGAAAGATGATAAAAGCCATGTATGTAAATCTCCCGGCCAAAGACTTGCAACGGAGTCGTGAATTTTGGACCCATTTGGGTTTTTCCTTTAACGAAACCTTTAGCGATGAAAAAGCACTGTGCCTGATACTGAAGGAAAGCAGCCTTTACAGTATGCTCATCTCTCAGGAGTTTTTTAATACATTTACCAATCGCGCCATTGCCGACGGCTCGACGACCCAGGTGCTACTGGCCCTGGAGGTGGAAAGTCGTGAAAAAGTAGATGAACTGGTGCAAAAGGCCTTGGACCATGGCGGGAGTCGCTACCGCGAGAGTGCTGATCATGGCTGGATGTATTACGACAGTTTTGCAGACCCGGACGGGCACCAGTGGGAAATATTATTTACAGACGAAACGAAATTAATCACGACATGACCAACCAGAAAATTAAAGTACAGGCTTTAGTGGGTAAAGATCCTAAGACCGTGTGGATCTATTATACCCAACCGGAGCACATCACCGCGTGGAATTTCGCTACAGACCATTGGCATTGTCCCAGGGCCGAAAATGATTTACAAATCGGTGGAAAATATTTTGCCCGGATGGAAGCAAAAGACGGGAGTTCTGGCTTTGATTTCGAAGCCATCTATAGCGAAGTGACTCGGGGGAAACATTTTACCTACGAATTTGGAGGACGGGTGGCTACCGTGACCTTTGAGCCGGTCGGACAACACACGCGTATTACGGTATTATTTGACGCGGAAACCGAACATCCTGCTAAAATGCAACAACAGGGTTGGCAGGCTATCCTGAATAATTTTAAAAAATATGCTGAAGCACATTAAGCCAGTGAAGCGAGGCTAAATTTTTTGCTGATTTAATTAGTTTATTCCGGTTAATTTTTATAAAATAATTCCCGGTCATTGGAACGTACTTTTATAAATGCTATGTGGCAAAATTTTGCCGGTGCCATGGACATGTTCAAGGAGGTGATCCGTATTTGCCCGGAGGATTATTGGCAAAATGATAATAAATTTTTTTATCTCAGCTACCATACCTTGATATTCCTCGACTATTATTTAAGTCAACCGGTGTCTTCATTTTCTCCACTATTGACCTATACCATCACATGTGGTGACCTTCCAACAGGGGCCATAGATGATGTGATCCCAGACCGCCATTTTACCCGCGAAGAAATTATACTTTATGTGCAGCTGGTGCGTAAAAAAAGTCGGCAAGTCATCCTGGAGTCTCCGGAAATAAAATTTACTCAACGGTGGATCAAAGATGAAGAAATCCATCTGCACGATTTGTGTCCCGAATTGGTGAAAAATTATTCTTTGACGGACATTTTATTTTATAATTTAAGACACCTGCAACATCATGTCGGGCAGTTAAATTTTATGTTGCGCCAGAACACAGGACTGGCCGCGGATTGGGTAGCTGTGGCTGATTAAAGAAATCATTCTTTCAGTCACTCTATGCGAATTTTTAATTGCACGCTGTGGCGTTTTTATTTTGTTGGTAAAATGAACAGATGAGATGAGTAACCCCCAGGTGATATTGCTATTTTTTATTAAATGCTGTAATTACATGACCTCATGCATTTTAAAACATTTTTATTTAATGTGGCTGATTTTTATTGTAAATAAAAAAAAGGTTGTACTGAATGAGCACAACCTTTTTTATCATTTTATTTAGCCATTAAAAATCAAGCCGCATCGTTAGAAACATGTTTCGGCCCGGAGAATAAATGGGACCTTGTGTGCCGGAAATATTGCGGGTGAGGTGCTCATAATATTGTGCATCCAAAAGATTTTGCACCCCACCGATTAATTTCAAATTTTTAATGAGCTGATAATTCACTGTAAAATCAAGCAGATTAAAGCCAGGTGTGGTGTTTTCACCGAATAAAACGCTGACCCGGTTTTGTTCTTCGACGTGCCGCCATTGCAACAAGGTGGTGAGTCGATTTTCTAACCAGGACGTTTTAAGTTGCAGGCGGACATCCACCGGGGGAATTTCGGCTAAGGGAGCGGAGTGAACCAGGTCCTGACCGTAGGTATAAGCTAAGCTCAATGAGGGAAACATATGCGTACCTATGCTGGTCTGCAGTTCCAATTCAAAACCGGCCATCAGGGCCTCCTCCAGGTTGATGAATTGGCGGACGCCGGGAGAGGTGCCCAGATAAGGTTTAAGGTCGGCACGTTTTTCCGATGAAATAAAATCCTGCAGATAAGCCCCAAATAGGTTAATCTGAGCCAGCCAGGCTTTGGATTGGTAGCGCAGATTAAGGTCCACCTGGTTATTTTTTTCCGGAGCCAAAGTCGGATTGCCCACTAATTCGAAGGGGTCTAAGCCGACCGGGAGGTAATGAATGAACCGCTCGGTGATACTTCCACTGCGTAAACTGCGGCCGATCCAGGCTCCGAAGGCGAGCTGATCAGAAAATTCGCGGGTGATTCCACTGGAAATGCTCGGATTCAGTTGGGTGGCAGACGGTGAATCATACAAGGTGTTGAATAATTCGGAAGGCGCTGCCGCCTCGGCTATATTGACGTCCAGCCTGGCGGAAGTTGTCCACACCCAGACCCCCAGGGGATGGTGTGCTTCAACAAAAACGCCGGTACGATTCACCTCACCATCCTGCCATACGTTGTCCGTGAAGGTTCTTCCGGCCATCGGCCCTAATAACATGGCCCGGATGCGGTCACCGGAGGCTTGTTCGCGTTTAAAGTCCAATCCGGCATAACCCCACCAATGTGTAAAGTTAAACTGGGCCTCGGTCCGGCCGCCTAAGGATACGGTTTCCGCAGCAGTGCTCATGTTCATCATGCGGGGATTGAGGTTTTTTAGCAGGTTATCCATCAGGTGATCGACGGAAGAATAAAACAATGAGGTCTTCCATTGAGGTATGGCTTGGTTTTGCGGGAGGTATTCATGCGTGATTTCATATAACCAGGTATTGTCTTTACGCAAATCCATACCCAGAGCAGCAAACCTGGTGTCCTTGGCCCGGTTGTTACTGGCGTAAAGGTTCAGGCGATGATGTTCATTGAGTTTTGCGGCAGCATTTAATCCCCAGCTTCCGCGGCGGAACGAGGATGGAATGACCTGTCCCAAACCGTCCTGGTAATCTCCTCCTTGCGAATAGGAACCATGCAGACGTATATCTACGGCTTGAGAGCCAAGACCCAGCATGGCTTCGCCGCGTCCGATCCCTCCGTTGGATTCGTAGCTGCTGGTTAATCGTCCATATACGGCTGCAGAAGGACTAAATCTAGGCTTTTCACCCATAAAATGAATCGTGCCGCCAATGGATGGTGCATAACGCAGCTGATGAGGGCCTTTAAAAATTTCAACTTTTTCCACCTGGTTCATGGACACCTGGCTGGTGGACGGGTCCATGCGGTTGGGGCAGGCAGCCATTGCGCTCACCTGACCATTGACCACGATGTTCAGCTGATCGTATTTAAAACCGCGGAATACCGGATCAAATCCATAGTTACCGCTTTTCCGGATGGCGTTGAAAGAAGGGTATTGTTGCAGATAAGCCGTGGCATCATGACTGACTTTATCATAAGCGTTGAGGGGCTGAAAAGACGATTTGGTATCGGCCGGCCGGATGGCACTGACCTGCACCGGTTGTAAAGTAAAAACATGGTCCGGATCCAAGGCTAAAGTGCCTTGGCTGACGGCAATTCCTAGTTGCTCGGCGGTGATGGTCTGTGGCCCGAATTCCAAGTGAGATATGAATAATTTTTCACCACTGAGCAGGGAGAAAGTGAGCTGGCCTTTTTCATCGGTTGCCCCGGACAATCCGCCATAAACATAATGGGCAAAAGCCACCGGTTCGCCGGTTTTAGCATTAATCATTTTTATGGTGGTTAAAGATGTGGCCTGACCGCATAAAGATATGGATACCAACCACAGGGATATACTCAGAAAAAATGTTTTCATGATAACAAGTTTATTTTTTAACGACTCGTATTCATTCATGAGGAATGATTCGAACTAATGTCTTATCCGGGATACCATAGCCGGTATTCCGATTAAGTCAAAATTGGATTAAGAATAATTTTGAAATTGCTGATGGGATTCAAAACGCGTCCGTGGGCGGTTTGAAAATGCTGGCAGTGTATAAACGGGACGGCCACATGTTGGTGGTATGGGTAGGTTGCCACAAAGGTGTTGGGGTATATTTTATGACGGTCCAATCTGGTTTAGCCGGCAGACCCAGGAAATAATTAAACCATTCGGTGATCAAGCCGGAAGGTAAAGCCGGGTCCTTGGCGGTAGCCAGGAGGGCTTTATTGAGGGCGCATTTGCCATGGCAATGTAATTCCGGTTTGTTTTTATTGACACATAATACGTTAGAATAATAATCAAAGCGTATTTGGTAATCGATCCAAATCCAGGCCGGATGAGTGACCTGAATGATCACCAGCAGAAATAAACACCTTGATAATAAAAGACGCATTACTCTTTTATTGCAGCTCCAAAGATAGACACGTGGTGCAGGGTGAATCTATGATCTAAATCAATAACGAGCAGGCGTCTTATCATGCCTCATTAAATTATAGCCCGGTGGGTGTTGGACATTGGTATTAATTTGTGTATTCGTGTATTCGTGTATTCGTGTATGGGTGTTGGCTATTGGGTGCTGGCTATTGGCCATTAGCAGGGTGTTCCTCGTTGGACTATTTTTCTTAATTTAATTATCCCACCCTCACTTATTTTTTCTTTGCAGACTCGGCGATCTCCGCGAGATAAAATCTGTATTGACAGAAAGTTTCGTGTATTTGTGTATTCGTGTATGGGTGTTGGCCATTGGGAGCAGTGTTGTTGGAATA
>JAYRWN010000411.1:0-8997 GCA_041917975.1 Saprospiraceae bacterium
GAACCTCCACGTCAAAGGAACAATTCACAATCTGATCGTATTTTTTAAGAATAGCTCCCGAAGTCGCATCGACGAGCACTCTCCAATAATGTTGATGATCAGCTTCGAGAAGTTGCACCTCACGCACCAAAATGAGTTTGGCACCATCGAAAAAATACAATAACCTGGTTTCAATGGGCTCATCGGATCCGGCCGTAGTGAAGGCTTCGAGATGTGGTAAACTGCGGGTTTGTAAAGCAGGTTGCAGGCTGCCCAGGAATAGCCCCAGGTGGTGGGCCGTGCGCTCTATCGCGCTTTTAGCCGTGACCAGAGGCACAGATGAGGCTTTGAGTTCATCCTGGTCCACAAAACGATGCGTGAGGTGAACAACTTGACCTTCTGCATCCACCACCATATTTAATAAAGCCTGGTCAATATCTATACCGGCATATTGTTGCTGAATGTAGATGTACTGCAGTCCTTCCACTGAATGATATGCATCACTCAAGCGCAAATGCTGCACCTGCTTTGGCTGAAGACCAAATGTTGAGGGATTTTGCTGCACGTGTTTTAACCAGGAAGGCGCGGTGTGCTGAGCGACCATACTTCCGGCTAAACAACTAAAAAGCACTGGCAAAAAGTAGGTTCTGATCATGGCGAGAGTTAACCTAAATAAACAATGTACAGATAATTAAATGCAAAATTTTAAAAAAATGTACTCTATGATCGAGCCTTTAACAAAATATTATTCACTTTTCATCTATAACCTTATTCAACCAAATGTTTAAAACATCGACTACCTGTTCAATTTCCTCTTCAGTATTATAATAATGTGGGGACAGGCGTAATAACCAATCCGCCTGTTTACGGCGCATATCCATATATGCAGCAGTATTCGGAGCTAGTGAGGCATTTATACGTTCAGCTTGTAAATGAGCCAGAAGGCCATCCGGTCCGGAAGGCAACGTCAAAGTGACAATCGCACACAACCCTGGGCCATGGTCAAGGATACGGACGGCTGGTAATTCGGAGGCTTTTTGCCTCAATGCGGCAGCTAGTCCAAAACTGCGCTCTCGGATCAAAGTTAAACCTACCCTTTCGGCATAATTTAAGCAAGCCGTGGCGCCAATTACAGTGGCATAGTTGCGTTCCCACTCTTCGAAGCGAATGGCAGAAGATTTGATCGTGAATCCGTCAAGACTATCCCAGTCCGCCCCTTGCAAGTCCACGAACAAGGGTGTCAGAGCACTTTTTATGACCCGATCGGAGACCGCCAGAAAACCAGCGCCACGTGGGCCACGTAAAAATTTTCGGAACGTGCCGCAGAGAAAATCACAGCCAATAGCCGGCAAGTCCAAAGGCATTTGACCCACACTTTGACAGGCGTCCAGCAAGTACCAGATGCCATAAGTTTGACAGAGTTGGCCCACACCGGTCACATCTTGAATCAAACCAGAATTTGTGGGCACATGGGTTACTGAAACGAGGCGTGGGTGAAGGGTCCGGATTTTATCTTCCAGGTCCTCCAAATCTATTCCGCCGGCCGGTTGATCAGCTACCCTTACGTAATTTACCCCCCACCTTTTTTTTAGGGACATAAAAGCTAGTTGGTTGGACACATAGTCGTTAGTACTGGTTAGAATGACATCACCTGTCTCGAATGGAATACAAGACAAAGCTCTGGCATAAGCATGGGTAGCCGAATAGGCATAGGCTATGTGGCTGGCTGGAACATTAAGAAATGAGCCCAGGGTGGAATAAAATTGACTAATCGTGTGGTGGCGTTCCCGGGCTAGTTCATAACCTCCTCGTTGGCTCTCAGCCGACAGATAATCCACCATAGCATCGGTAACGGATTGCGGTGGCAAGGCACTGCCGGCATTGTTTAAATGGTTCCACTCGGCACAGCCGGGTGTGTCCTGGCGCCAGATGGCTAAATGTTCATTATTCACCATTTATCTGATTAATTATGCACCGCTTCAATGAGACTGGCATCATTTTCACTGACTTTATTCACGCGCATACTCACCCGGTAAGCGCGGGTATATTGATCAGGGTATGGACGGATTAATTTTAAGGCTTCTTCTTCTGACCATTCGTTATCCAACCACAACTTTTCTTCCTCCGGCATGAGAATGGCTGGCATCCGGTCATGAATAGAGGCCATCGTATGATTAGGGGGCTGGGTAATCAAAGAAAACGAAAGAATCCATTCACCAGCAGGCGATTTCCAACGCTCCCATAATCCGGCAACAGAAAAGATATCGGTATTGGTAGTGACTATGCGGTAAGGGATTTTTAGTTTCCCTTCCTTTTTCCATTCATAAAAACCATCAAACGGTACGATACAGCGTCTTTTTTGCAAGGCGTCCCGAAAGGCCGGCTTTTCTCTCAGTGTTTCCACCCTGGCATTGATCAATGAATAGCCGATCTTCACATCTTTTGCCCAAAAGGGAATAAGGCCCCAGCGCAGCGGCTGAAAATGTTGCGGATCTTTATTGGTGATCACCGGGTGTACATGTGTCGGAGCAACATTAAAATTGGGTAAAGGATTATACCGTTCAAGATCCTCTGAATAAAACGTCGCCTGAAAACGTTCTTCCAGTTCTTTTTCAGTTTTAGTTAACGAGGACCGCCCGCACACGAGATAATTATTTGATGATTTATTTGGCCAATATAACCAATAGAGTTAATTTTTCGCTAAGGATGAAGGTGTGAAGTCGATAATATGCATTGTATGGGGGATAAGTTGTGCCTGTTTGGCACAGGATCAGATTATCTTCACCAAGGCTTTCACGCAGACCCTGCAACATTATGGCTTGGAAATACATCTGCCGGACTCGGCGTGGTATAAAGTCTCCGGCCGCACTACAGACGAGTATTACACTTACGATTTAATCATCGAGTCACTCGAGGAAGATATGGAGATAAGGTATCGGATAGAACCGATCCAGGCCGCCGGTCAAAGTCCTGGACTACAATTTTCTGGCCAGGTTGCCACGTTAGCATCCAATGGAGAGTCCGCCCATTTGGGTCTAAAAGTCATGACTTCAACTTACATCAAACATCGTTGCCAGGCTGAATGGGCTTCGTTAGCTTCGTTTGCTCCAAAACCCACTTTAAGCCTCAAAAAGCATGCTAAGATGCTCTCATTTTACCATGCGGATAAAGGGTGGATCACGAGCCTGGTGTTATTTAATGATCAGTATAAACTGGCTGAAGAACGGGTATGGTCATTAGTGTTTAAAAAAGATTAATCCTCGTTTGGAACAAAATAAAGATCAATGACACTTTAAGATGGAGCCAAAAGACCAAATATGGGTAGCGCAGATAAAAGCTGGTGGAAAAAACCGTGATAAAGCGTTAGAGGAAATATTCCGCCAAAGTGGTTTAGATCGAAAAATTTGGAATTTGATCAAAGATCACGGCGCTAACCAACAGGACCTTGAGGATGTAAAAACGGATGGCCTGATCGTATTGGATCATAATATACGAACTGAAAAATTTAAAGGAGAAAGTTCGGTGGAGTATTATTATGTATCTATATGTAAATGGTTATGGATGAACAAGCGTCGTAAAAATATCCGCATTGAGTTGGTAGATGATGCCCGCAGTTTGCCTCAAAGTGACTTTGCTTTTACTCCGGAAGACATTCTGCTGGATAAGGACCGTATAGAGACAATAAAAAAACACTTGCAATCCTTGGGACCAACCTGTACAAAAGTATTAACCATGTGGATGTTACATTATTCAATGGAAGAAATAGCAGAAACCATGCATTGGAGCTCAGAAGCGCTGGCGCGTAAAAATAAATACCGCTGTTTACAAAAACTTAAGGAAATAATACAACTTAACAAAAACGAAATTTAAAAAAAATGGATACGACTTCCAGACAAGATGAAATAAAAGATTATCTGACTCATAAACTTAGTGTAGAGCACGTTAAAACTTTTGAGGCAGAAATTGAACAAAATGAGGAATTAAAAGCCGAGGTTGAATTTATGCGTGATGCCTTCAAAGTATTAGAAGTAGCGGTACAAGATGATTTACGCCATAAAATTCAGCAGTGGTCACCAGCCCATAAAATAATTCCAACAAATAAGATACAGAGATTATGGCGATGGAGCGCCGCTGCCGGAATAATATTGCTCATCATTGCAGGCTTATGGTATTTAAAACCGGCCGATAGGTATACTCTGTCCAAAGATCTTTATGTCTATGTGGCTCCAGGCAACTTACGCAGTAATGAAGGATTAACTTCTGAACAAGCCGAGGTGAAATTGAGCGTGTTGTTTGAAGAATCAAAAAAATTATTCGATCAAAAAAATTTTCAGAATTCTATTGATAAATTAAGTGAAGTTGAAAAACTCCTATACACTTATGAATTAAATGATAAATCGGCCAAAGAAGACATGCTGGATTGGTTTAGATTATTAAACTGGTACAACCTTAATCCAAAAGGTCCGGAATACCAACAATTATTTTCGGAAATTAAGCAAAACTCACAACACGCTTATCATCAAAAATTGCAGCGACTTCGGTGAACAAGGGCAAAAATAAAATATTACATATCAGGTAGTCACCGTTAATAATTAACTACTTTATTAGCCCTTTAATCTTTGACCAAATTATTAGTTTCGACCGATTTTTATTGGCCCGATAGTCACTGATAGACAAAATATTTTATTCGGCTAAACAAATTGGGTTAACCAATCAATTTAAAATAATTTTAATTGTTCAAATTTATCACACTCACACACCAAATTCTCACTTAATTGGTACCGACTCGAGCGAATTCGGAGTTTAATTAGCCACTAACTCACGGTGAAAAAACTATTTATGAGGTCACATGCTTAGCTCTCCGTAAAAAATACCAGACGGCTAACGAAATCGATAAAATTCCCACCGCCAAATAAACCCAGGGTAGGTGTCGAACGGGTACTTCGGTTTCGATAACCTGCAGCAGCTGATTAGCAGGAATAGCGGTGAGGATTTGTTTTTTTCCACCCACCCACGTAACGATTAGGGAATCAACAGTGTTCGACGCCCCTAATCCAAAATGAAGCTGTGGAGAATTTTGAGACAAGTGACTGGAACTGCCACCATCAATTTCACGAAATTGCTTTTTACCGCCGGTAATTATTTCTACGCGCGAACCCAAGCCATGAAAATCGGATTGTACGCCTTGCAGGGCGACTTTCAGCCAATGGCCTTGGGCTGAATCGTTGCGGAACAAATGAGTGATGGAGGCCACCGGATAATCCAAGACGGGTTTTTGATTAACGACTAAGATATCCACATCGCCATCGTGGTCAAAATCAAATATCACCGAGCCCCTGCCTATCCCATAGTCATTCAGACCAACGGCGGCTGACCGGTCAATAAAGCGTCCCCCTTGATTTTCAAAATAGAAATCGGCCATGGGCACGCAGTTGGGATTCAGATCACCATTAGCTACAAATAAATCTTCATCACCATCGTGGTCAAAATCACAAAAATTGGCGCCCCAACTAATGGTCATAAATGACATGCCCAATTCCTTAAGTTTATCCAGGTAGGGTTTACCCGGCCCTTGGCTGACCATAAACCGATTAAAACGTATGTTGGTAAAAAAATAATCCGGATAACCATCCGCATTTATGTCCCCGATAGCCGTGCCCATCGAATTAATCATTAAATCCAGGCCAGTATCCGGCCCCCGGTCCACAAATTTCGACCGGGGAAACTGGTTTTCCAGCAGAAGGTTAGGAGTGCGCTTATACCCAAAATCATTGTTTACGATAATATCCTGATCCCCATCACCGTCATAATCAGAGAAAACACCCCCAAATCCAAACCCTCTGTAACTTAAACCATAACGTTCGTAGGCTTCTGAAAAAAATTTACCTTTTCGGTTTAAAAATAATTGGTCGGCAGCGATCATGTTAGCGCCAACCACAGTAGCATCATTGATAGAGCTAAGGGGGCCATCGTATTCATTAAAATAATTAGCAATAAACAAATCCGGAAATCCATCCGCATTAATATCTCCGAAACTGGCCGCCGTGCTGAAGGTGTGCTGTTTATCCAAGCCATAAGCCGTAGTAACGTCCTTAAAGCGATTATTGCCCAGGTTCAGGAACAAGAGATTGATGGCCCGGGGGATGATTTGGGCCGTATCTTTTATGGCTATGGTAGTCACAATCAGATCGGTCCAGCCATCCTTATTAATGTCTGCAGAACTTACACCTTGGGTTACATATGCGCCGGTAAGTTCAAGGCCGCTTCCTGGTAAAATGTTTGTAAATGAACCGCGCCCAGAGTTCAGATACAACATGTCTTCTCCCATTCCGGAGGTGATGTATACATCTTCCCATCCATCGTTATTGACATCCAAAACACAAGCCCCTCCACCAAACATACCTTCTTTGACCAGAAACTGATGGTTTATTCCAGCTTGTGCGGTGATATCTGTAAACGGTTTCTGTGCACGACTTAAAACACCGGAGACCAGGAGAAATAAGGTCAGCAGAAATCGAAGAAAAATTAATTTACCCGCCATTCCAAAGCGTTAACATGTCCGGCAATAATTTTACCCTGATCAAGGCCCACCGCGTTGTCCTGCGGGGTATGAATACCTCCGTAAAACCGGGAGTTGGCGATTTCTTCGGCCATTGGCCAAAAGCCATTGAACCGGCGGGCCACAAAATTTACTTTACGTAATCTATCCTGTCCTCGCGACGCATGCAGACTGTCCACGATGGTAATGTCTGATCCATAAAGATTTTCCAGCACGGTGGCAGCGGCTCCAGCCTGAATGGCATGTCCGGAGGGAAAAGCCGGGAAAGGTGGATCAGGCCAAAAACTCTCCCATCCGGCGTCTATATACCGATTTATGTAGGTATTGGGGCGCTCGGAAAAAAAATGATATTTCCACTTCCAACAATTCGTAAAAGCATCGGCTAAAGCCATACCCAATCGAGCCATAGTCTCTGCGCAGATGACGAGGTCAGGTTGAAGCTGTTTGATGACTTGGCCGGCTATGTAATATGAATGCCCCGGTGGCGTACAGGTATCATCAGGGTCATCACTCCACCAAATGGCCGCTTCTTTTTGAGCCATGGTAAGTTGTTTTTCCTGCTCATAAACGGCCAAAAATTGCTGATAATAGGGTGAACCGGGCATCGTGTCAAAAGGGACCATCACCGGCAAGTCAAGTTGGCCGTTTTTTGAAACAAATGTGCGATTTTTTCCCCAATGGGGGTGGAGTGGAAAATGACTGAAGGATTGACCAAATAATGGAGGTTGCCAGGCGCCCGGATGGTTAGGATGAACCAAGGTTTTATCAAAATTATGCAAATAACCCCGATGACCGCCGTCTGTGGTTGACCAGTTGAAAATAGTTAGCGCTATATTTTTACCGTAGGTAACTGATCGTCGGATAACATCCTGATCACCAATGTTTAACTCTTTAAGGATCTGTCGCTCCAGAGAATCAATTTTAAGTTTATTGGTTTGGGTAGTTTGTATGTAAATATTACGCAATATTTCAGCCTGGGCAGCATTAAAACTGACAAGCCAGTTATATGGCATGGATTTATCCGGTTCGGGTAAAGAGTCTAAGCCCTGTAATTGGCCTGCCAGCGAGCGGTGTTGGGGAGAACTGTGTACGACGCTTTCATACATAGTTAATCCCAAATAACCTAACGTCCGCGATGCAAACGTGGGAGAATTGGCCGGGGTGAACTGGAGGATTTGTAAAGTCAGATCAATCCATTTGCCCACCACCTCCACAGGGGATAAACTTGCCTTCAATGGACGATGGCAATCCCAGGTCAAAAAAACCAAAATGGATATCGTCAGGAATAACCTTATTTTTTTAACCTTAATCATCCCACTAAGGTACGTCTTCAAGTTCAAGGTAATTCACTCTCTTAAACCAATTATTTTGCCCAACGATAGACTTGCACCTGAGCATTATTAATACCAATAATAAGATGGTGGTTCATCACCTCCACGCTACGCACATCTCCTTTTAGGTTAAGGCCGGACACCGCTTGGGAAACATAACTAAAATCGCCCTGCCCATTGCCCAACAAGAGGACACCATAGTTGGCATCCATTTTCCCTAATCTAAGTTTTACATTCCGGTTATTCCCGCATAACAGCAAATCATCCATACCGTCGGCATTGGCATCCAAGACCGTGATAGTATGAACTGGGGATACTTGTGCTTCCAAGGGCAAAGGCTTAAGAGTATAAGTACCTGTTGTTGTACTTTGCAGATAGGATGTTTCCAGCCGGTTAACCTGAAGACTGGATGCCGCAACCAATTGATCAGCTGAAAACAAATCTTTTAAAGTAATGTCGGCATAACTGGCATAATCAGTAAACCGGGTCTGGAACATTGTTAGTTGGCGCACCAGGTCATCGCGGGTCAGATAAGGATAACTTTTACCCTGAATGTAGAAGCTCAAAAATGGATCTACACTTCCGTTTTGGTCAAAATCAGCATAAAATAGTTCTGCCGGTTCTTCCACAGAAGCCTGGCATTGGCTATTAAGTCCCCAATTACCCAGCACAAAATCAAGGCGACCGTCCCCATTAAAATCGTGGCTACGGACACAATTCCACCAACCGGAATAGGATTGGCCAAAAATGTCAACGGTCTTATCACTAAACTTTTCGCCATCAAAAACCCAGGCGCTGACCGGCATCCATTCACCCACGACTAAAAGATCGAGTTTTTGATCGGAATTCAGATCAACTGGCAAAATATCAGTAACCATCCCCATCTGGTTTAATCCCGGGGCCCATTGATCAGTTACATCGAGGAATTTGCCCTGGCCATCGTTCATTAACAGATAAGATTGGGGTGTCTGAGGGTATTGACCCGGTATCACCCGCCCTCCAATCACCAGATCAGGATATCCATCGGCATTAATATCCAGGCTGGATACGGCACCGGTACTGGTCCGCATTTTTGGTAAACCATCTGACCGCCTGAATCGGCCCTGACCTAGACCTAAATACAAACGA
>JAYRWN010000412.1:0-1736 GCA_041917975.1 Saprospiraceae bacterium
GATCCTCTGATGAATTAGGTTACATAAATCCATGTATCGTCTCATCACCTGCTATTGGTCGTAATGGCGATATATATTTTACGGTAACTTATGATAGAACAGATTGTGTAGAATGTGGGTATACTACTTCTCTGGTGAAATTAAATCCTGATGGTAATTTGCTAAAATCATTTGATCTCAATCAGAAAGTAACTGGATTTGGATTATATTACACAACTGCGTCGCCAAAAGTATTAGATTATCAGGGGAGTGACTTTATATTTATAGCATATAGGGGAAGTGTAATTGGCTTTAATGCTGATTTACAAGAAGTAATTAGACATCAATTAAATTGTTCAGGCGACTTAAAACAACCGACGCTTCCGGGAATACTAGACTTTGAGGGGTTATCATTATTTAGAGGCGCTCCAGGTGGCGCTCGTTATTATAATGAATATAGAGCAGCCGATAATCATTGGATTGACCCGACGATAGGCATATTAAGAAAAATAAATCAGGAGGAGTTGGCTGCACCGTTAATTGTAGTTGCCATGAACCGCTGTGGTTTAGAAGCATTTGAATGGAATCCCCCACCCATCACAGGTATGAAATCAAAGTGGTTTGCACCCAGAACCTTCGAAGAATTATTATCAAGTCCCTCCATTTCTGAAAGTGGAGAGGTTATTTTGGGAAGTTCTTCAGGGTGGTTATTTTCATATGATGCCTTGACCGGAAAACATAATTGGATCTTAAATATTCATGAGCCAATAGTTTCCACCTCATCATTTTATGCCGGTGTTACGGATCTTTATGCGGTAGGAGAAAACCATTTGTTTCGCATTGCTAATGGAAGTTTAGTTAATAAATTTCCTTTGCCGGCAAAGACGCAATCATCTTGTGCGATTTCAATGGATAGAATAATAGTCAGCTCCACGGGTGGTATACTATCTTTAAGCATAGATTTTACTTCAAATGTGTTAGACAATACACTATTCGGAGGTATGTCTTCTCCCGCTATAGGAATGGATGGAACCATTTATGTAGTTACCAATAATGGTGCGCTGATGGCCTATAAAGGGAAATAATTTTCTTTATGCAGTACCCTAAAATTTATGCAACGGGCAAGAGTTAAAGAAAAGTGCCGGAGGGAAATCGTTTTTCTTTGATTAAGAGGTAGACCACAATTGACCTCGGCCAGACGGTACACCTGCTCACCTCCATTAAATACCTTCTTCCATCCCGCCTGGTGCCCAGGAAAACCAGGAAAAACAATTATATTTATGATTAGCAATAACTGAAAATATATGGATCTGACCGTCCGTGTTTCTACCACCTATCAGTGCACTTTGGAACAAGCTTTTAAAACCCCTTTATTAAGTGATGTGACCAAAGTGCACACCGGTTATCTCCTGATGCCCCGAGTAACGCATTCTACAGATGATAAAAACTGGGGACGCGTGGGCGCCACCAAAAAGATTTATGTGGCCAAATCTCTGACTCAAAAAGGAGGTTTTGCCTCGGTGGATAAAATCCTCGAACGGGTTGAAAATACATACTGGAAATTCGAAATCAGTGCATTTCAATCCTGGATGCTGGGGTTTTCAAAATTTACCGCCGAATGGCATACTACCGAAGTGGAAAAAAATAAGATATTGATAAATTACATTTACACATTGCAGGCTGACACAGCTCTATTATATCCTTTAAACTGGTTGTTTGCGAAATTATTCTGGAAAAGGTATCTGCGCCACGTCTTA
>JAYRWN010000413.1:0-18392 GCA_041917975.1 Saprospiraceae bacterium
CCTTGACTTAAACTCATCAGTCCAGCTACCGGATGACGGAAAAGTTCTTTCTTGGCGTTGGCTTCGTCGATAGTTTCCAAAAACGCTCGTAAGTCCAGACGTTGTTGCTGCCAGGCGGTGATCAGCGGTTCATAATCGTAGCGCTCTTCAAAATCAACTTTAATGACCTCAGGGGCCTTATACCTGACGGGAAGCCGCATAGCAAAGTTCAAAATAAGTGAACGGATCCACGCTGAGAGACCGGCCGTGCCAGCTGCCGGTGCACCTAAAATTTTTTTATGCAGGTACCGGTTTATTTGGCCTTCTGACTGTATCAGGTGCCTGAATACCTGCAGGATAGACCATCCATCAGTCTCCGGTCTAAAGTTTTGCTGAGCAGCACTTAAGGGCTTCACCATCTGCTGCAGTTCCGCCAACTGATGCTCAAGTTTGGTGAACTCATTTTCCAATGCACTGATCATGATCCTCCTGTTTGTACACAAACTTAAACATTGTAAACAAAACGACGCTTAAAATCCTGCCATACGCTTCTGGCAAAGGTCTTGAGGTGTTTCAGCTGATGCGACAAAGCTACAGTGAAGCTTTTCTACCGGAAAATAATTTTTCCACAACTGATCAGAATTAAATAACTTTAAGATAAGATAACCTGAAGCGGCTAAAAACCAACAACGGTTAAGCATAAATAACCTTAAAAAATCAACCAATGAAACGTTCAATTTTCTTACTTATCTCCGCTGTTTTTTCTGGTCTGGTGGCGGTCAGCAGTTTATTTATTCCGGAACAAATTGCAGCTGGCTTCGGTATGATTCCTTCTCCGGAGGATGTCTTTTTGATGAGAGAAATTGGTGCCTTTAGTTTAGCTACCTTTTTATTAAATTTTTTAGCTCGAAATGAGCCGGATTCCAAAACGCTTAAGGTCATTTTAATATTCAATATGGCTTACCATCTGGTGATGGGTGTGCTGAATATTCTTGGCATGGCCCAGGGTATATTTACACTGACCCAGATGCTCCCAGTGATGGTTATTCACCTGTTTATTGGTTTAGGGTCATACTTATATATGAGAAAGATAAAATAATCTGTTGACCGAATAAATGAGACCAGATAGATTACCGCTTGTGCAGTTGGAATAAGGATGCCTAAAAAATTTAACCATTGTTCTCAATTTTCTCTGGGTCAGCCTAAGGTAAAAGTTAATGCCTGTTTTTTTAGTTAATACATTCATGATGATTTGACTAGGTAATGTGAAAATATATGAAAGCAGTTCGTTTAATGTACTGTAGGTGCTGATTTATTGCCGGTCATGCTGAATAATTTCAGGTTAACAATTTCTTCGACTAGAATGATATAGGCAATAAATTCAAGTTCAGATAAAAACATCTGTGTTATGTAGCTGCCCTGTCCCATCAAATTATCTTTTAGGTATTCGCAGCAGGAGATCTTCAGGAAGCAGCAATAAAAGTTAACTTAATTAACATGAAAAAAGAAATCCTGAACATAATAACTCTGGAGATGTTTGAACGGCTGATCAACCGGGATAACCAACCATATGCTCTTGACTTGATGGTGATGCCCGGAACTCTGGAGGATAAACATAAAAATTGCGAAACCATTCCGGCTCTGAGGCGTCAGTTTAATTTAATTTATTTATTGCTGGACGGAGAGCATGACGTAAAACTCGGAGCAGACCAGCTGCAATTAAGCCCGCATGACCTGGTCATTGTCCCCGAAAATACGCTATATGCCAGCGACCACATCAGAAATTGCCGGGGCTATTGTATTCATTTTAAAACCGAATTTATACAACCGCACCTGACGCACCCACTTAACGAAGAGTATCCATTTTTTCTTTTTGATGCTCCGCATATTATTAACCTGGATGAGCCGGAGACTATGATAATTCAGAAAGCCTTTATGAATATTATTGAGGAATATAACAGGAATTCAGTTGAAAAAGATTTCCTGTTGTGTAACCTGATTTTAATTCTGCTGCTGCGCATACGCGAAATATACCGGATCCGGGTAAAGGAAATTAAAAATAAATTAACCAGGCTTGAACAATTAGCCCATAACTTTAAGCTATTGGTGGAAAAAAATTTTCTCGAAAAGAGAACGGTGAATGAATATGCCGAACTTCTTTTCATTTCTCCAAAACATCTAAGTGAAGTAGTAAGTGCAACCTTCGGCCGGTCCCCATTGCAGATTATCCACGACATTTTATTGCTCGAAGCAAAGGTACAGTTAAAGGCCACCGATAAATCCATTTCAGAAATTGCTTATTACTTGCAATTTGATGACCAGCCTCATTTCACCAATTTTATTAAAAAGCGCACCGGTCTTTCACCTCAGGAATTGCGCAAGAAACTCTGAATTATACATTTCTTACCGAAATATTTACAACGCCACCTTGAAGGATTAGGTTTTATTTGTAAGTAAAAAATTGAATAACGATGGAAAAAGTAATTAACCGTACTAAAATGGCGGAATGGAAAAACTTTGGTACTCCTGACGAAGTTCGTGAATTTCCCAAAGGAAGACTTGAATTAATTAAGATTGGCGGTGCTGTCATCGGTCGCGGGATATTTGAACCGGGTTGGCATTGGGCCACCTCCGTACAGCCTCTGGTCAACACACACAGCTGTGAGGCTCCCCATTTTCAATATCACGTCTCGGGCATTCTGCGGGTAAAAATGGATGATGGTACCGAATTTGACTGCAAACCTGGTGACGTTTCTTTATTGCCTTCCGGGCATGATGCCTGGACCGTGGGTGATGAGCCGGCCGTGGTGGTTGATTTTCAGGGCATGGTAGATTATGCTAAACACCTTTAAAATAGTGGTGTCAAAGCAAAGTCTAAGCCGGAGGCTAAAATAAAATAGCCAGATCTATTATGACCTTTTTATGTAACCGCCAGGATTTAGCAATAATCTGTTCCCAATAAATCGCTTGAGCTATTATCTATTCACAAACAGTTTTTTATTCGCACTGCCCACGGGTGTTTTAATATTAATAACATACATGCCCGTACTCCATGCCCCGCTGGGAAGCAGATGTTGCAGATGATCCGTGGATTTAAACTCATGGGTATAAACCAACCGGCCTAAGACATCCATCACCTGTAAGTTCATGCGCTGGGATTGAGGTAAAATAAAATCCACCGTAGTTGCTCCTTGGGTTGGATTAGGATAAATATCGAAGGAATTAAACACCAAAGACTCATGGACTCCGGTGGCCGGATCAAAATAGGCCGAGAGATAGATCGAAGAACTGATCTCTCCCTCTTCCGGACAGGATGGACTAAAATCCAATTTAAGCCGGGGATAATTCAGGCGGCTTTTATTAGTTTGTCTCACAATGATTTCAGCATTTGTACAGCCTGGTTTCATGTTATTGAATACCCGTCCATTGGGATTGTTATTGATTTGGTCTCCCCCGGCAATCACCTGGGCATTCAAAACACTGTTAGTATTATCATCCAACCGAAGATTATAACTGCGATTTTCGGTGGAGTTATTACATACCTGGATAGTAAAGATGGCATCGCCACCGACCCGGACACCGGTCACCACCAGTGAATCAGCCGTGCTGTTGGGCACTTTTAGTTGTGGATTATCTAACTGGGTACCCCCTTCGTAAGGACAACTGCTTTTAGTATCTTCTGGTTTTAACCGGAAAATGGGTGAACCAAACATCGGGTCAGTTGAAATATCTACTGAAATCACATCACCAGGGTCATCATCGGCAATGGTGTAACTTATTTGTTTGGTTTCTTCTGATGAAGCATTTTCGGTGACCCCAAACCGTTTAGAGGAGGTGAATTCATAGCCACCGGTAAAACCCGACCCGGCTACTTCTACCACCACTTCCAGACCAGCTCTGCCTTCTATAAATTGTTCGTAAGTAATGGATCGTGTATCAACTACGGTCACTCCAGCGGTCTCTGTTCTGCTATTAGGACCACTCAATTTAAAAGTGGTATGCACTTTATTCTGAGGATCATTAACATTGGTTTCATTAAATTGCAGCACCTGATTCCAGACATCAATTTGATTTTGAGCATTATTGATAGCCCGTACTTTTTCACTGCGCAGAGTAACATTGTCCTTCGTGGAAGAAGCAAGGAATTTTTGAAGAGAATCTATTTCAAGTAAAATTTCATCCTTGGTGAGAGCAAATTCCCGGGCCGTTCCGATAGGTGCGGAAATTAGTCTTTCTTCATATTTGGGTGTACAGTTCTCACGGTTCAGGCTCAGCCACTTAAATTTTCCTAACACCATGTCCGTCCCGTACCCGATGAACAGATCGCTTCCGGAGGCCGTATAAGTGGAGGTATTGGTAATACAAGTCTGGCTGTTATTAGTTCCGACTTGGGACGATTCTATCTTTAATCCGGCGCTGAAAGCGACCGAAAATTCAAAATTCGTAGTAACAATAAAACCGGCCGAGCCCGCAACGCCTAACTTTATGGTGCCATGGACATCGTTAGATTGCGCGGTGGCGTAGGTATCTTCCAATCCCCGGCAAATGGTTTTATTTTTTACTAGTTCGCAGGTACTCCCATCCCCGGGAGGAGGATGCAGGATCATAAAAGGTATTTTAGGCTGTACTGTGGTGTCGGTAACTGGCACCATTTCATCGGAGATGCCCTCCACAAAAACCGGCACAATGACGTATTCGACGAATTCCCCATCCCGATAAGCCAACGAAATGTAGCCTTTCTCGGTGCCATTAAAAAATTGTACCCCTACGGCTTCATAAACTATGGAAGTAGACGTTTCATTGCGTTTGATTAACCGCATTCTTTTTTGAGATTCACTAAAATACCAGACTCCGCCGTAAACGATATTTCTTTCAAGCAGTAATTCCCCGGAAAATGTGTCCAACACCACAGATTTTGGTGAAACTTCAAATTTTATTGTATAAGATGTTTGTGATTTCAAGAGGACATGTTCGGCGAAGGGTACATTGTCAACAGGAGAAATGTATTGTGTTAGTCTTGGTGGATTGCGCGAACCCGGTTTGATACTACCTCTTAACTGACCATATTTATTACCACATACCGCGGACGGCAATCCGGTCACTTTTACGGTTATATTGTTTTTGGTAAACGTAATTTGCGCCAATAATCCCTGGGGACAAATAAAAAAGACCAATAAGATGAGCTTCCATGCCAAAATGGATGGGTTGTTTACAAAGAACATAAAACTTGTATTTTTCGAGGTTTATTCAAAGGTATAATTAATTTATTAATCATCTAATTTTTACATCTGTATTACCTATTTAATATTAATTAATAGCCGGGATATTGTTTAACCGGCAAACCTTAACCTTCAACAATCTGTTACTGTTGATTAATCAAATGATAGGCATGACCTCCATTGACGCTATTCTTGCCAAGGTGGCCCATCGGCCCTATCCGTTGCCTCCCGGCTTTTGGAGGTATTACCAGGAATGGAATCAGGCCCTCTTTTTGCATTGGGCCATTCCGGTGGAGGTATTAAGACCACTTGTTCCCCACAAACTCCAAATTGACACGTTTGATCAACGCGCTTATGTGTCGCTGGTGGCTTTTACCATGCAACACATCCGCCCGCGAGGGTGGCCTTCTCTACCCATTATTTCTAATTTTTCAGAAATTAATGTTCGCACGTATGTAGAGAAGGACGCTTATCAAGGAGTCTTTTTTTTAAACATTGAAGCAGGAAATAGATTATCTGCGTTTCTGGCCAGGCAGTTGTCCGGACTGCCTTACGAACAGGCACACATCCAGAGGACTAACCATAGCTTTCAATCCATGAATAAAACCAAGGGATTTTACCTGGACACCACCTTTGATCCACAAAAGAAGATAAAAGTGCCCACCGCCTTGGATCATTGGCTGACCGAACGCTATTGTTTATTTCTGGATCACGGTCGGGTGATGTATCGCTACGACATCCATCATCAAGCCTGGAGACTCATAAAAATAAATATGCATCATCTGCAAGTGAATTATCACCTGGGCGAAATGCATTTAAACGGTGCACCGGATTTAATGCATTATGCTGAAGGTGTAAAAGTACTGGCCTGGCCTAGACAGGATTTGAATGACCACAAGTAAAATTCACTGTTCGGTTTCATTTCGACTGAGTTTTTCGAAATTTTAATAGAATTTTTATGCTTCATCAATTAACTAATTTGAAGTAGCAGAAAATCTTTATACGAATGGAGAAATCTATTTGCGACATTTATAGATTCCTCCGCTACTGTGCCAATGATAAGTGCATCATGACCGATCGCTCTCTATTGTCTTTTCAGCCGAGCCGGGATTATGGTTACGACAAGTCGAAATTTAATTTTACTTGTGCAGATTGGAATTGAAATATTACAACGAGCGGAGAAATCTATTTTATGCACTTAATAAGTTACTTCACTACAGCCGAAATTACACAGATGTATTTCATGACCCGGAAAGGGTCAAATATTTGTAGAAAAAATTGCTATTGGTACCTATTCGACCCCGAGGGGGTCGTATAAATATGCATGGCCGGTTGACACTATAAAGATTGAACCCCTTCAGGTTCTTTAACTAAATATCAATTCGAATGAGTATTCTTTAATTTAATTATTTTTTTTATAATTTATTCACGTTCGGTAAATTTCTGCCAAAAATGGTCAGAATTTTATGTTAATTCCTAATTGTTAATTCCTCATTCCAGATTTTCGAACATTTTAATTGCCGTATATAACACGCCGGCTTCCCCGCGGAACGTACCGGAGCCTTTCGGTTCGTTGTTTATGGTATACCATTCGAAAAAACCCTGGTTGTCTTTTACCCGTTTGACCATGGGTTGTATTTGTTCATAGGCGGCGCCGGTAAAGCCGTATTTAATAAGTTGTTGGATCATGCGGCCGCCAAACCAGGTCCAGTCGCCCCCATTTTGATAACTGTATTCGGTACTCATGCCCGGATTTTTAAAATATCCGGCCGGGTAGGGAGGGTAAACGGTCAGGCCGATGGACGGCGCTCCGGCTGTGTTCACTAAACGGATCATCTGGTCCAGCGAATTTTTGACTTCATCCACGGATAATAGTCCTGCTTCAATGGCTACGGCCGTGCCGCCGAAATAATAAATATCTTCTTCCTTAAAATCCGCTGGAAAAGGAGAACCGCGTTCGAGATACAGGTGAGGAATAAATTTTTGTTTAAGATTATCCCATAAATGCTGGCGACAATGATTAAAAATACCTTCCCGGACCGGAGCCCAGATGGTCTTCAACTCCGGCGCTAATTCCATTAGATTGTCCAGGGCAATGATGAACATGGCATTGTCATAAATATCGATGGCCGGATGGGTCTGATTGTCCCAGTCTACCCCCCACTCGTGTTCGGGTTGCACATCGCCCCAGTCGACGGTGGTGGCGCCGATCAGCAGGCCGTACTTTTGGTTGTATTTATGGTTCATCAGATAGTGCATGGCTCGCTCTAACCGATGGAGAACACGTTGTCCATGGACATCTTGAGTGAGCAAGGTTGTATCCCCGGTGAAGCGGATATATTTGTATACGGCTTGAACTAAAGAGGTTTCCTGGTCTGTTTCCACGGTATTTTTATGACCAGCATACCGGGGTTCCAGGGGGGAATAAATAAAGTCGTATTCTACCTGGGTGGTGTCTTTGCGGGGCGTAAATCCATCCATAATGTTGCCATCTTCACCCTGCATGCGGAAAAACACCAGCAGGTTTTCTTTCAGTTCGGACGGCGGGTGCACGGCTGCAGCCAGCTCCAGGAAGGTGTTGAAGTCCCTGATCCACACTTCGCGGTAACCATCCCCGGCATTAAATCCGCTGGCCATAATCTCCAGAGCTTTTTGTTTGACATATGGGAAATAGTCATTGGTCTTAATCAATTCACCCAGGGTCAGTTCTTCCGGAGCCTTGGTTGCTTTTTTGCAGGAAGGCAGCATAAATCCGCAAAAGAAAAATAATGAGAGCAATAAACGAATCTTTGCACAGGTCATTTTCATCCGTAGCACATTAACATTCACAAAAATAAAGATGGATCAAAAATAGGGAAACTGCCGGGTTAACAGGCTAGATTATTAGATAAGTATTATTTCTGAAGGAATGGGTCTATTAAATGGGACGACTAAAGGCCAAAATTACACCATTGTTCGATTTGGTCCCCCCACAGTTTTAATTTGACTTTTATTAGGCCAATTTAAAACAACTGACTAAACCCTTAATACCCCACGGAAACCCCGCGCGGCATAGTATGATTCGGCACCATTATGATAAAGGAAAACAGTGTTGTAGCGCCGGTCGCAAAACACCGCACCGCCCAGGGCTCTGATGGCAGGAGGTGTTAACACCCAACTGGAGGTTTTGGTGTCGAATTTGCCAAGTTTTTGTAATTCACGGTATTCGCTTTCGGAGAGCAGTTCTAGGCCCATTTCTGCAGCCAACCCGATGGCGCTGTTTTGGGGTTTATGTTCCTTGCGCGCTTCCCAGGCTTCCGGATCGTAACACAGGCTGCGGCGCCCTTTAGGGCTTTCATCGCTGCAATCATAGAAAATATATTCATTCGTCGCAGCATCATAACCGACGACATCCGGTTCGCCTTCCGTTTCTTCCATGAGGTTTAAGGACCACAATTTGTCGGGCTGGTCCTCCAATTTAGCGCGAACATGATCCCAGGATAAACCTTTATGGCGAGGCATATTTTTTTCAAATCGTTTTTGTAAAATCAGCAATAACTCAGCCTGGCGTTCGCGAGGCAGTTTAGGCATTTTATTCATTTTAAGTCATTATAAGTTTCAGAAAAAATTGTTCATACAAAAGCAGCACCTTAAAGGTAAACTAAAACAATCACGGTATTAGGGCCGGATTGGATGAAGTTTCCAGCGGGCATAGGCTAAATAGGTGCTAATCCCAGCAACCACCAACCAGTAATACATGGGGCCGTAATTTGAATCACCGGAAGCCAGGTGAACAAGGCAAAACAACCCCATTTCGGCCACGATAAATCCGGCAGCCCAGCGAACCAGGACCCCAAATCGTTTAATAAACAATGGTAAAATTAACCCGACAGCGGCTAGCAGTTCCAATCCACTCATGGCCAGCCACACCTGGTGCGGCAAGGCTTTCAGTGAAGGTACGGTTTGTTCGGGATTGGTCCATTTCCAGACGGCACCCATGACGGTGTGTAGAGCCAGTAAGGCTTGTAAAATCCATAAGAACAAGTTCATAATAGAATTATTTAAATGCTTGATTAATCAAAGGATGAAAGCTGTTTGACCGTTTGTTCCAGGCGGTTATGGGCCATATTGAGACCCTGGGCAAAGGGCAGTTTTAGCATCTGGTCGCGGAAGGCTGCGGATTTGTAGATGATTTGAATGGTGAGCTGGCAGGTTTCCGGTGTGAGCGGAGTAAATACCAAAAATTCCAGTTGAGCCGGAAAAACAGTATTAGCCATCTCAAAGGTGCGGGTAATTTTTTGGCCCGGAACATAGTCGTGAATTGTTCCGTGGAAGAGATGTTTATTCCCCAGAGGGTCCGTGGTCTCAAAAAGGTAGCTGCCATGGATTTCAGCATTCAGTTTTATTACTTTTGTGCCCATCCATTGCTCCACCAGGGTGGGCTCCGTATATGCTCTGAATAACAACCTCACCGGCAGATCAAATTCCCGGGTAATGAATAACTCTTGTTGGCCCGCTTCGGCGCGGATTTTGGTTTTTAGTTCCATTCTTTTATGCTTTATACTGTTGCATGATTTGCTCCAATTTATTGAAGCGGTCATCCCACATTTGACGAAACGGTTCTATAAAATCGGCGATGACTTTCATTTTTTCTGCATTGAGGTGATAATAGATTTCCCGACCCAGTGATTTCTGGTTTAGCAGATCGCATTCGGTAAGAATATGCAGGTGTTTAGACACCGTAGGCCTGGCGGTGTTAAAATTGGCCGCAATAGACCCGGCGGTCATGGTTTGGGAGGCCAATAAAAGCAATATGGCGCGCCTGGTCGGATCGGCGATGGCTTGAAAAACGTCCCGTCTTAATTGCATTGCGTAGTTATTTGACTACAAATATATATGTAGTTATTTGACTACGCAAATTTTTGCTGGATTTATTTTAGATTTGATAATGAAACGCAGAGACTTTATTTTCAATGCTACCGGAATGGTAGCTGCTACGATGTCTTATGAGCAATTGTATACCCGTATGCAGAATGAAATGCGGCAGGTAACTTCAAAAACACATTATGATGTTATTGTCATCGGTGTAGGCAGTATGGGTGCGGCTACCTGTTACCATTTATCTAAACAAGGTCACCAGGTTTTAGGCCTGGAACAATTCGATATTCCTCATGAATACGGTTCCCATGCTGGGCAAAGCCGGATTATCCGCAAAGCTTATGGCGAAGACCCGGACTATGTTCCTTTGCTTGAACGAGCTTATGATAACTGGAAAAAGCTGGAAACAGAAACCGGTGCCCAACTTTATTTTAAAACCGGGCTGGTTTATTTTGGCGGTCCCCAGGACAAATTTATGGAGACAATTAAAGAATCGTCAGCAAAATATAATATACCTGTGCATCGGCTCACCGCTGCAGCGTGTTCAACGAAATATCCCCAATTCAAATTACCTTCTGATTTTCAGCGCTTGGAGGAACCCGATGCCGGTTTTTTAACCCCTGAACGTTGCATTTTGGTCATGGTAGAACAGGCTATCAACCGAGGTGCTGTTATCCGCACCAGAGAAAAAGTGATCGAATGGAAACGGGTGAATGGGGTGGTTCAGGTAAGGTCTGACCGCAATACCTATACCGCTAAAAAATTAGTGGTCACTGCCGGACCCTGGGCTGCAAAAATGCTCCCGGGAGTCGCCTCGAAATTAAAAGTGGTGCGGCAAGTTTTAGCGTGGATGAAACCAAAGCGGTGGGATGATTATACTTTGGATAAATTTCCGTGCTGGATCATCCAGGACGGTTCCGGGGATGGTTATGGATTTCCCATCCTTCCGGTAGGAAAATTTGGAGGACCCGTAGGGTTAAAAATTGCTTTACATCAGGGCATCAGTGACACGATTGATCCCGATGCGGTAAATAGGAATACTTCCGCAACGGATGAACAAGCATTGATTAACTTTATGAATAAGTTTTTTCCGGATAGTTATGAGTCTACCCTGGCCATAAAAACCTGTCTTTATACCAACACACCAGATTATAATTTTATTCTTGACTTTCTGCCCGGCTATGATAAAGATGTGGCTATTGCTGCCGGTTTCAGCGGACATGGATTTAAATTTGTTAGTGTGGTGGGAGAAATCATGGCAGATTTAGCTAGCAAGGGATCGACTGACTTGCCGATTGGGTTTTTAAGTGCCCGGCGCTTTGAATAAAGTTAACCAAGACTAACGGTCTGGCTAGCTTACTCTGGTTCAGCCGATTTCCAGTACAGATAAACCGCGACAAATCTTACAGGCCAGCTGGTTGGAGATCTCCACATGTCTCGGAACTGCCTCGACTGCACCGGTCACTGGATTACACCACAGGGAATGTGAACGTCCTTCCCTTTTGAGCTAGCACCCATGTTTTCGCAAATGCTGAAGTAGGAGCTTCTCTTCATTTGATACTCACGGTCTCACGGATAGCATCGGGTGGAAGGCCACGAAGCCCGTCTTCACGGCGGTCTTCAAGGATAAGTTTGATCGCTGCGGCCAAACTCTCCCGTGCTAGTTCCTTGGTCTTCCCTTGGCCATTCGCTCCCGGGATCTCCGGACTGTACGCAATAAACCACGGGCCGTCTTGCTCAATGATTGCTGTAAATTCATTTGTCATAGCCAGTCTTGAACCTAACGAGGGCTTACAAAAGGAGCTGGGAAGAATGGACTCAGCTCGCGTCTTGTAAAGATATTACCTACTGCCAATATTCACATCAAATCAAAATTAAGGGTTATTAGCCAGATTTATGACAATAAATAAACGGTTAAGAAAAATAACAGATGATTTTAGTATAGTAGACAAAATTACCGGTATAAGTATATCACTCCCAGGCCATAGTTAGTCTCTCTTGAGCACTCTGTTTTAGATGCAAGATTCTGATTGATCATACCGTTCAAATCCTAAGCCGAACAAGCCGGAACCAAGAGGGAAATATTCTCCTATTTATTTTTTTGTCATTCCGACCAAAGCGGAGGAATCTATTAAGATGTTTTATAATTGCGTATTGATAATCTTTAATAATAGTACATTGCAAATTAATAAGTTTCATTAAAATAGAAATTTTATTTACCAATAGATTTCTCCATGCGCTTATAAGTTTCATCTCAATTTACTAATAGGAAAAATTTAATCCCTATTGGTGATTCGTCGAGCTTAGTCGAAATGACAATTTACATTCTATAATATTCAGAAAATTTGTGCCAAAATGGTCAACATTTTATTGATAAGGTACTAAGCAATAAATTCATGCCATCCGGAATGATTAGAACATTTTATTTCACTAAAACATCTTCCGGAGTTCCAACCATTTTTACTGTTAATTTCAGTTGGGCCGACTCACCGTCCGAAATTTTGGATTCAAAATTAAGGCGGTTTTTTCCAGTGGGTAAATGGGGAATTTATTCGGTCCATGGTATTTGACGGAGATGGTGCCCATCGCTGAGCAAATATGTAATTTGCCTGATTGGTTCAGAACCAGGAAGTGATCTTCTTCCAGATTGATGGGTATTTGCAGAGGATCGTTTGATTAATCTCTAAAATGATTCGTTCAATTTGACCTCCCAGGTGGTCTCCGGTAATATTTTGTTACAAGGTGAATTGTAAGGGCTGTGCAGGGTATATTTGCATTTTTATATCAATAAAATAATCAGCATGATTAGACCAATTTTTTCTCTTTTAATTCCGGATATTTCCTTGCATTTGTGCAAATAATTTCCGTCCCGTTTTAAGAATGATATCTATTATTTCCGTCATATCCTGATAGGAGGTCCGGTAATTTACTACACAGGCTCTCAGACAATACATCTGGCCAATCACGGCATTGGATAAAAAGACTTCACCGCTCCGTTGAAGTTCATTTAATAAGTTTTCATTGAGTTCATTTAAAACAGCCATGTTCTTTTCATTTTCTCCCGCTAAAATCGGAGGTACATATCGCAAGGTAGTAATGCTCAATTGTTGTGATACCGCCTCCAATTCCGGATGTTTTTGAGCTTCGGCGAAAAGAAATTTTGCCACGGAAATATCTTCACTAATCATGTTCTGGTATCCTTTCCGGCCCACCTGCAGTACCGCCATCCACACTTTCAGCGCCCGGAATCCCCTGGAATTTTGTAAGCTGTATTCATAAAAATTGGTCATCTGTTCTCCTTCTTCACTATCGAAGTTGTAATAAACGGGATGAGAACTGTAAGCATTAATCAGATGGTTGACATCTTTTATTAAGGTACAGCCCACTTCAAGTGGGGCATATAACCATTTATGCGGATCTATAGCAATTGAATCAGCGTCACCTAATCCAGAGAATAAGTCGTTACATTCGGGAACACAAGCCGCCGGAACGCCATACGCCCCGTCCACATGGAACCATAAATCAAACTGCTTACATATTGCTGCCAGATCGGCCAGGTTATCCGTAGCCCCAGTGCTTACGTCACCAGCATTACCTACTACTAAAAATGGCTGTTTACCCTCTTCCAGGTCTTTGACAATAGTTTCCAGCAAAACTGTCGATAACATCCTGTTTTGGTTGTCAGTAGGTATGTAGCGCATGGCATTTAACCCATGACCAAATAGTACTGCCGTTTTCTCGATCCATGTGTGAGTTGCTTTCGAACAATAAAAAACCATTTCGCGATCCAAATTTGGCAAACCTTTTTCTTTCAATATTTTAGGCGCCTTTGCAGTTCTGGCAGCAAGAAATGCGGTCATGTTGGCCATATTTCCCCCGCTGACCAGTACCCCGCCGTATGTTGAGGGAAGGCCCACCAATTCTGCCAGCCATCGAACTGTTTGTTTTTCAATTGCAGTAGCCATAGGGCTCAAGATGTTGGCACCGACATTTGGATTTAACCCCGAAGCAAGGAAATCAGCCAAAGCCCCAATTTGGGTAGGAGATGAGGTGATATAACCCAGGAATTTTGGGTGTCCGTTGAATAAAGAATGTTGAGTCATTAAATCCAATGCTTTATTCATGGTTTCTAACGGCGCTAATCCGTCAGCAGGTAAGGGCTGGTTGCCAAGGATAGCTTGTATTTCAGATGGGCCTTCGCCCTTGGTGACTGGGATAGTATCTATCTTTTCATAAAACTCGGACAATGCATCCACGAGACGGTAACCCATATCCCTAAATGTAACTTTATCGATGGTGATTGGTGAAATTCTGGTATGAACAGTACTCATTATGTAAAAATTGTTGATATAATAGAAATGGATGAAGTCAAAATTAACCAATAATATTAATGATATACTAAGTTCATCCTGTGTTCAGCTGGGCTATAATCAGCAATGGAGAATTTTTATAAAAATTATAAGAAATTATCCCTAGGTAATAGTGAATACTTGATTAAATAAGCCCAAGCAATTAGGTGCTTGTCAATTTGGGGTGAGATTGGAAAAACAACTAACTAAATAATATCCTTTTAAAATGACATTTAACAACTTAGGTCTATGGTCGCCTTAATGGCAAATAATTTTTTTGAATTGCCGTTTAATATGTTTGAAGAGCGCCCATAATGGGATTACTTAAGACTTATTTAGTAGTTTATCCGCGGCCAGCACCAGAAACATAAAATCCGATGCACCGCCACCCATCACATATTCAGTCTGTTGCCAAAGATAAGGCCATTCCAATAACTCCGGATAATCCGGGCGAATTAACGCTGTGCCCGATCCGACACCTCCCGGGATGTAATACCATTCATCGCGATTGGTGCCATAGGCGACGGTTAGCGAACGGGCTCCCACGCCGGAGGCAAATGAGGAGGTATTCGGTCCGGGATGAACGCCCAGGATAAAATTCATCGCTGCCAGGAGGTAAGTGCTGGGGAAGATGTCCGGGAATCCGCTGTGTAAAAAATATTGATCTACCCCGAAACTTTGGATGCCCCAACCGGCGCCCCAGATGTTGGGTTCATAAGGTACGCCGTAGGGTGTTTTTTGTTGCTGTTCCATGATTTTATGAGCATAAGCCTGGACGGCAGACCTCACTTTGGTTGTAAACATCTGATCATTAATCTGTGGCAGAACCCGTCCTAGTAACCATCCGCTGCGCTCTATTTGGTTTATCCACAGATCTTGGTGCGTTAAAATGAAATCAGCATACTTTTTTTCGCCAGTGGTGACCAGTAATTCAACGGCCGGCTTAAGCCGTTGCAGCGGTTCTTTTTCTTGCGTACGATCCCATAATGCTACTGCAATCCGGCGACTATCTTGAGCCAAAGCCGGGTTAAATCCTGATAAATTGCGGCTGGCAGCTGCCAACCCGGCGGCCACCAGCAATTCCCGGCCCGGATTATTTTCTGTGAAAACCCAGCGGTCGTCGGGGGAACCCGGTAAGCCTATTTCAGGAGGTACAACTCCCGCTCGTGGCCGATAAAATTGGTTGTCTGTTTGTACTGAAGCATCACCCAGTAATACGTATTGCCGAAGAGATGGTTCGATTATACCCCGGTACAAGCGTCCTAACGCTTTATATCCATTCACAATGGTTAAAGCGCCATGTTCGATTTGCTGGAGAATATCTGCTTTCCCGTCCGGTTGATGCAGTTCTACAATGCGGGTATTTTGATTAATCGAGGTATTGTCGTAGTTGACTTTAAATGCTTCGTGGGCTAAGGAGAGAATATAAATTTCATCGGATTGGGACTCTACTCGCAGGTCAAAATCACCGGCATCGTGCCAACCGCCCTGGTTTAAATAAGGCACGATTTGGCCCGGTTTATATTTGGTTAAAGTGGAAGGTCCTTGCAGATACCCATCGAAGTGATTGCTGTCTAACGGTGCCATGCGGGCATCGTCCATGTGACACAGTCCATGCCAGACTTTATAACGGTCATTGACCCGCATATGGCACATTTGGATGGGCAGGAAATATTCCAAAGTGGGTTGCCATACATGGCGCTGGTAAACATCCGGACTTATACGAAAGGGGTGGGAAACGTGCGGGCCATATTGCAATTGGTAAATGCCCGCTTCTACAACTTCTGTAAAGTCAAATTGCAGGTAATTATAACGCAAAAACCGGCCCCACTCCTGGCCGCGCTGTTCGATCATTTTTATTTTTTGACCTTGCTCGGATATTTTGAATAAAATGATCGGATAACGGGTCAGATCGTGCTGATCAAGTTCTATCATGGCTACTTTTGGCTGCGCTGGGTGATAGCCGATTTGCGAAACTTGGATGACCGGTGTACTTTTAAAGTCGGGAATAACCTGAGGAGTTACTAACCATTCGATGGCTGAGACGGATTGGTCTGGTTCAATAGTGGCCCTGACAATAAACCAACCGTTGTTATGCTGGGCGCGGCCATCCCAGAGTTCAATCTGGCCTCCCCGGAGAGCCGAGATGGTCATCGTTTGGGTGCTCTGGTCTGGTGCGATCACTAATTTTTGTCCCCTGGCCAGAGGTGTATTTTGTGTTAGACCATCTGCGTCCCGAAAGCCCGGACCATTTAACTGCCGCGGAAAAATGCCGGCAACTCCATCCATTAAAAAAGTTTTTCCGAATAGAAGCCCCGGAAATAGTTCGAAATTAAACCCCACTTTTCCGATCCAGTCTGCCGGCAACGGTTGGTCCAGATCCACGATTATCCGGAATGAAGCGCCTTCCGGGCGGATCCGCAAGTGGTAGCTGAATTTCAGATCAGGATAAATGACCGGATTGAATCCTTTGCGGTCTTTGGCTGGATCAGGGTATTCCATACGTACCCTGATTTCATTCCGCTGCCGATCCACTATACGTGTACCAACTTTAGGTACGGGTTGCCATTGTCCTGGCGTGGGTTCCAGACGCACATCTCCGTTGGTGGCTACGCGTTGTCCATTCTGTATGATGCTAATACCTCCCTGATGACCTTCCGGATAAAAATCATGTGCTAACATGACGTTTAGTCCGGGCATATCCAGGTATTCCAGCTGGTTGATGGTCAGTTCAGTTAATTTAGCCTGAGCAATGGCCAAGTTTTTGAAGTTAAACAGGAGCATGATGAACAGGCTAATTCTGAGTCCACAACTGGCGAAACTCATGGAGGATATACCGAACTGAATCATGGTAAATTACTTTTTGATCAGAGGCCGAAAGATATCATAGCCCTGGTTCAAATTCAAGATGATTAGTGCCAATTTACCAGAGATTTAAATCATAGCGTGTCCTTAACTCTACCTATTTTGAGGTTGTTCACGAATTAAAGTACTTAATTTTTTGACAACCTCATTAAATTGATCGGGTGGCAACTTGCAAGTAAACTTTGCTTTTCTTGCTTTCCAATCCAGGTTTTTTACCTGGTCAGATAAAATGGCGCCTTTAGTTTCTAGTCCTTCAGGGATCAAAACTTCAAAAGGATATCCTTTGACCTGGCTTGTGATGGGGCAGAGAATCACTAAACCAACTTTTCCGTTATAAGCTTTTGGAGACAGTACCAATGCCGGCCTGTAACTTGTCTGCTCATGCCCTGCTTGTGGATTAAACATAATCCAAACAATGTCCCCGCTATCTGGAATATAGGTCATGGGTTCACCATACTTCGTTTCCTAAAGACCAACCTGTATCGGCTTCATGATGAAGGTTATCTTTGGTGATACCAGCAAGCAATTCGTCAAGGGTCCAACTTGGTGCTGGGACTGGCGCAACAATAATTTTTCCTTCTACGATGCTTATTTCTACAAGAGAGTCATTTTCCAATTGAGCGTCAGCTACAAAGGCTTTTGGTATCCGGAGGGCAAGACTATTGCCCCATTTCTGAACTTTTGTGAGCATGATTATCTCCTGTTTGTTTCTACAACGAAGATTCAGCTTTTTGTACGATTTTTCAAGTGCTAAATTTTACGAGGGGAGTGCAAACGTGTCTGGCGACGTGCCACAAGGGCGCGGGCTGTCTGCGTTATCGCCGCCGAAGTGAAGGTTCAAATGGTTAGTGAGTCGGTTTAATACGAAAGTAAAACCATATAATCCTAAGGTTGATTCGTTTGAAAAAATCATTTGTTAACCTATCTGGGTGAGCTTGACTGAGGAATGTGAGTACTTGATGTAATTGTTTGACAAAATTGAGTGAATATCAGTTTTATTGCCGGTATTTCCCGAGCACAGGTTGCCCCGGAAACACCTGCGAGACAGTTGCTCCGTTTTTGATAACCAAAACCCCATTCACCAGGACATGCTCAATACCCGCCGAAAACCGCAACCCGGTAA
>JAYRWN010000414.1:0-13470 GCA_041917975.1 Saprospiraceae bacterium
AATTAAAAGCATCCTGAAGGGATGCCATCTTAAAGTATAATCCATGTAATAAATGTACGACCCCGACGGGGTCGAATGTTACGTCATATTGGTTATTGCTACAAATATATGAACCCTTGGGGTTCATTCATACATACATAGGTAAATTAAAAGTATCCTGAAGGGATGCCATCTTAAAGGATAATCCATGTAATAAATGTACGACTACGACGGGGTCGAATGCTACGTTGTATTGGTCATTGCTATAAAGATTTGAACACTTAGGATCATTGGATGTGCACGCAGGTAGAATATAAAAAATCAAGAAGATTTGCCATCCTGGTTATATCAGTTTGTTTGCTCACGTCCTTTTAATATTATGTTATTTATTTCTTACTTTGAGGAATGATGTTCAATGGTTATTTCGAGCAAAAAACAGTGTGGATCACGGGAGCCTCTTCTGGGATTGGGGCTGGATTGGTGAAGGCTTTGGCTAAAACAACCGCTTATTTGATTCTGTCTTCCCGACGAAAAGAAGCCTTAGAACAAGTAGCAGCAGCTAATAGTCTTATGACTGATAATTATTTACTCATCCCATTAGATCTGGAAAATTATGAAGACCTGGGTCAAATAGCTAATAGTGTTTTGGCCCACGTCGCGAAAATAGATGTGCTGATTCATTGCGGAGGTGTGTCTCAACGCAGTTTGGCTGTGGAGACATCGGTGGAAGTGGATCGCAAGATTATGGCAGTGGATTACCTGGGTACCGTGGCGCTGACCAAAGGGGTGCTTCCGGCCATGCTTGAAGCCAAAAGCGGGCAAATAGCGGTGGTCACCAGTATGATGGGCTTATTTAGTTCACCTAAACGTTCAGCGTATTGTGCCGCCAAACACGCTTTACATGGTTTTTTTGAGTCCTTGCGCGCAGAAGTATATGAACAAGGTGTGCGCATCACTATGTTATGTCCCGGGTTTGTTCAGACAGATGTTTCCATTCATGCTTTAACTGGAAGCGGAGCTACTTATGGCCGGATGGACCCTAAAACCGCGGACGGAGTGCCGGTAGATGTTTGTGCCCAAAAAATGTTAAAAGCGATCAGTAAACAACAACCGGAAGTGTATATTGGTGGCTGGGAATTGCGGGGTGTTTATGTCAAGAGATTTTTTCCCGCCCTGTTTAGAAAATTAATCCGGAAAGCGCAAGTGCAATGATTAAAGTTGAATTACTGTGAGGCAGGCAATTTTTTATTGAGTTGATAAGCTAAGAGGTATATGAAAAAGATGTTGGTTGCAATTTGGTTGATTTCTGTAGTTCCTGTTTGGGCTCAAGTGACCACTTGTCATATTCTGGAGCATTATTATCATCTCAATAAATTACCGGAATATCAGGCCGGTACTTTTTGCCATCAAGTGTCCTCATACGATACCACGGGAGGAAATGATGATGGATTCAGTGGCCGGTATTCCCACCTGCGACGTAATGCAGACAGTACGCTGGTGATCTTTGATCAAGAAGGTCCAGCCGTAATAGAACGGATATGGACGCCGACCCCATCTGATGATAGCTTGGCTTTTTATGTGGATGATAAATTAGCCCTGAAGATTTGTTTCCGCGATTTATTTTCCGGGAAAGTAATGCCTTTTGTTTTGCCGCTGTGTGGAAATCAGCTCGGTGGGTATTATTGTTATTGGCCTATTTTATTTCAGAAAAATTGTAAAATAGTTTATCTGGGCAAACGGATACAATTCATTCAAATTCAATATCGAAAGTATCCGGCTAAGACCATGGTCAATTCATTTAATTCGCTTACAAGTGCCCAGGACTTAGCGTGTTTTAGGCAACTTAAATCCCTTTGGGCTAAGCCGGATTACACTGTTGAGGATTTTTATACGTCGAGCACACCCGTGAGTACTTCCCAAAAAACGATCCTCTTGCCGGCCGGAGTGAGTGTGGAAGCTTTTCAGCTTAACCAGGGAGGGCGTATCCTGGGATTGGAAATCCTACCGGCAGAGGTATTCGGCGGTTGGTCCAAAGATATAGATCTGAAAATAACCTGGGATGAAGAACCAGTGCCGGCTATTTATGCCCCGGTCGCTGATTTTTTTGGTTATGCTTTTGGTCGGCCGTCCATGCAAAGTCTGATTATTGGTTCAAAGAATGGTAAAAATTATTGTTATTTTCCCATGCCCTATGATCGAAAGGCGCGGATAGAATTGATAAATCGACAAGATTCAACTAAAAATAACATTCCATTGACCATCTCGGTCAAAATCACTTATCAACTGATACCCCGAAAACCTGCTGAGGAAGGAAAATTTTATGCGTATTATCATCACCGTCAACACCCAGCTCATGATGGTCACCATACCCTGGCAGAAGCCTTTGGCCATGGGCATTATGTCGGTACAGTATTGTTAACCCAGGGCCTCAAAGCCGGAATGACGACTTTTTTTGAAGGGGACGACAGTACAAATATAGACGGACAGCCACGGCATCACGGGACAGGATCGGAGGACTATTTTAACGGCGGCTGGTATGCCTTGATGGACCGCTGGGATGCGGCGATGAGCCTGCCCCTGCATGGGGCATTAGACTATGCACTGCCATTTGGTCGCACTGGTGGTTACCGGTTGTTTATGGCCGACAAGTTGAGTTTTGACCAGTACCTGTATCATGGCATCGAACATGGACCGGTGGCCAATGAAATTCCGGCAATTTATACCTCCTTAGGGTATTTGTACGCCGGTCAACCTGCGCTAAGTCCGAGCCAGCCTGCTTTGGTGGATACTAAAGTTTATCATCCGGACACGTTGACCCTTTACCCTCAATTAATGAATTTTGGTATCCAGGGAGGGTTGGATGTGGCCACGTCCTGGGCTTACCCCACCGGCGGGGAAACCTATGATTATCAGGCTAACGATAATACCGGCTTACGCATATCTCTGCAGGAGATTCCCGTCGGGAAGTACCAGGTCTTTCTGGACTATGTGACAGATCCCAACGGCTGTGTCTTTTCGCTCTGGCAAAGGCAGACACAACTTACGGATTGGATTAACGGTTATCAGGAAGTAAAAACCAGAAAACAACTTGCGTATTTGACCGATGTTGAAATTTCAAATTTAGTTAAAACGATTACGTTTCATTTTAGAAGTAGCCCGGGCCATGATAAGTTTATCCTCAATCGGTTGATCTTGGTTAAGATTCCGGACCAAATTGATGGTGAGCAAAAGAAAAATTGATGGATAGTTTGACGCCCAAATGGATTTTACCGGTCATAGTTTTTGCCCAATTTGCCGGCACTTCTTTATGGTTTGCCGGAAATGCCATTTTACCTGAATTAAAAATAAATCTGCTGCTTAGTCAATATGCGGTCAGCCTGGTCACCACAGCGGTTATGTTAGGCTTTATAACCGGGACATTGATTTTTGCTATTTTAGGATTAGCCGACCGTTATTCTCCAGTACGCCTTTTTTTTATTTCAACTATTTTGGGTGCATTTACCAATCTGATGATCATTTGGTGGGCTGATGGCCCCAACAGTTTATTCACATTAAGATTTTGCACAGGTATATTTCTGGCTGGGATATATCCGGTAGGTATGAAAATAGCAGCGGATTGGTTTGACAAATCCCTGGGTAAAGCCATGGGTTTTTTATTAGGGGCCCTGGTCTTGGGCACTGCATTTCCCCATCTATTGAAGAACCGTGATTATGCTCTACCCTGGGAATTGGTTTTAGTTTGCACTTCGTTATTTGCCGTCTCGGGAGGCATTGCCCTAATCTGGTTTGTCGGAGACGGACCACATCGCCATAAATCAACGAAGTTTGACTGGCGCAATATATTGGTTATTTTTACCACCGATCGATTGCGTTGGGCGTCAGGGGGTTATTTTGGACACATGTGGGAATTGTATACGTTCTGGGGTTTCCTCCCATTCATCTTACAGTCGTATGCGGATAAACATCACGTGGCCATGAACGTGCCCTTGTGGAGTTTTATTATTATTGGTGCTGGCAGCCTGGGATGCATTATCGGAGGGCACCTGTCCATTATATGGGGTAACGCTAAAGTGGCCGTCGTGGCTTTATTTATTTCCGGCTGCTGCGGCCTTCTATCACCCTGGAGCTTTGATTGGCCGGAGCAGGTATTTTTAGCTATAATTTTATTATGGGGTCTGACTGTTATCCCCGATTCGCCGCAATATTCTACGCTGGTGGCGCAATTTGCTCCTCCTGCCTTAAAAGGCACTGTTTTAACTATTTATAATGCTGTTGGTTTTGGAATCAGCACCATCAGTTTGATTGTTATCGACCGGATCTTACCTTTAACTAATTTAGGCGGAACCTCCACTTTTATTTGGTTGAGTCTCGGGGCCTTGACGGGATTACCTCCGATGATCAGGTTGATCCGGAACCTTTAAGAAGATTTATTTAATAAATCATTTAAATCCTATGGAGGTCATTTTTAATGTCCAAATTGTTTCAGGTGATGATCCATATGTCGCCAATATAATCTTCCCAATTGTTTTAATGATAATTGGCCAAATACCGGGCTGGGCGGTATTGATTTCTGGGGATTGAGATTCACAAACCGGTGAATCAATAAGATCAGTTGTTGCCGGTCATGATCAATGGATACGGGGTTTGTCATGCCGGTTGGCGGTAAATATTCTTTAGCAGTGAAAGCGCTTTTTGGCCAGGGTAAAACTGTTGCCACCAGGTGCCCCAGGAATGAACTGTACAAGGGTGACTTAACCTGCGTCGCTTTTTTTTCGCCTAAATGTACTCTGAAGGGGTCAGCCATATGCGGAAACACCTGCTCAACAGTCATTTTACCCCAGCGCCTATTGCTTTTGGAACCAAGAACATTTAATCTGCTAATAATTGCATCACGATCAGCTGAAATTAATAAGTTTTTCATAAAATTTTTATTGCCAAAGGTATTTTTGCTGGAGTTGCTAAGTGTAACCTGTAAGGGAATTCCGGTGTGCCGGGAAGGAATATGTTTTGTACTCAGAAGGTAAAATTTGATAATGTTGTTTAAATGCCCGGGTAAACGCGGAGTGGTTTTCAAAGCCGATAGCCAAAGCTATTTCGTTTACGTGCATGGATGTATCTAACAATAGTTTGGCGGCTAATTCCATTTTCTGTTTTGATATCCAATGATAAACCGGAAGACCGAAACTATTTTTAAATTCTTTTTTTAAGGTAAATACATTCGTTCCGACCTGTTTGGCCAATTGTTGCAGGCTGGGTGGATTTACAATATTTTTCTGCAAAAATTCTTTGGCCTCCAACATCTTTTCTGCATGCCGTTTTTTAATTTTTTCTGCAACAGGAGTTTCAATACCCGGATTATTCAGTGAATCAAAGACCAAAGCGAGAATTTCCAGCATCTTGCTTTCTAAGTATAATGGCATGGTAGAAAGAGAATTGGCTGGAAGCATGATCTGCTTTATACTGGACAATAGTTGGGGAGACCAGGGATGGTTTTTGAAATAACATAGTTTGGGCTGTTCTATACATTTTACATAATTTCCTGGTAAATGGTGCAAATAATCCTGCATGATCTGTCTGAAAGAGTCCATGGGCAGACTGACCGTTAACGATTGGATTTCAAAATAACTTTCTGACTCAATCGTTAACTTTTCAGCAGGAAGGATCAAGGTGTGGTGATCATCAGCATTTCCCCGGGCAGGAAGGTAATTACCGGTTAGCTTAAACTGTTGAGATCCATTAAGACAAAAGTTAAAAGCCGCCTGTTGTTGATCTATGATTCTATCCTGTTGCAAATGAATCCCGGTTTGCGCATAGGCTTTGGTGAATACCAATTGTTTGTGATCCTGGTCCCATGTATAAATCTGATGTTGCAAAAAAAGTCCGGGGGAGTTAATTTCTGTGTTACCATTTAAAAATAAATCTTGCATACCACTCCTTTTTATTTATTCAATTTACGAAAGATTATCTGTACAGGATTTGAATGGATGGTGGAAATGACAAAAAAATAGTAAAAAGTCGCCATGTGAGGAACTTCCACACATCGTTCCTGAGGGTCAAAACGTTCTTTTATTTTCTGACCTGATTAAAATATGATGATATGCAAATGGCTAAACACGGGATGCTCTTTTTAGGGCTTTGTTTTTTCTTTTCACCACTTTCTGCCCAATTAATATCCATTCCCAATCCGACCAATCCATCCTGTATGGCCGGACGTCAGGTGGGGGTGACGAACATCGAGGTGCGCTGGAATGCCCCTGGGGTAAAAGGCCGCGAAGGCCAGATTTGGGGTAGCCCGGTGGCACCCTATGGTTTTAATGTATTGGGGTTCGGTTCGAACATGGCTTCACCCTGGCGGGCAGGTGCTGATGAATGCACCACGATATCTTTTTCCACCGATGTATTGGTACAGGGGAAAAAATTAGCAGCCGGGAAATATGCTTTATTTATGGCTCTGTACCCGGATTCGGTAATTTTGATCTTCAATAAAAATCACACGGCCTGGGGCAGTTATTTTTATGACGTGGCCCAGGATGTCCTGCGGGTCACTACGTCGCTCCAGAAAAATTTAACAGACAGTCAGGAACTCCTGGACTATGCTTTCACTGAACAAACCGACCGGTCGGTGGTACTCCAGCTGCGGTGGGAGCGCTGGAAGATACCTATGCTTATCGAGGTAGATTTAAAAACGACCACCTTGGCTTCTATCCGGGCACAAATGAGCGGAGCAATGGGATTTGATCCGCCCAGCTTGCAAGCGGCAGCCCAGTGGTGTCTGGCTAATGAGGTGAACCTTGATGAAGCCTATAACTGGATCAATTCTGCGTCCGATCCCAATTTAGGCGGGTTACAAACTTTTCCGGTATTATCCACCAAAGCAGGCCTGTTGCGTAAAATGGGCCGGGCCGGAGAAGCGGATGCCGCCATGAAAGCAGCGGTGGCTAGTGCCAAAGTGCTGGAGTTACACGCTTATGGCCGCCAGCTGATCAGTGAAAAAAAATATCAGGAGGCGTTGGATATTTTTAAATTAAACCAGCAAAAACATGGCGACGCCTGGCCGGTGCATGTCGGTTTGATGCGTGGCTATTCCGGAGTAGGAGACCTTACCACGGCGTTAAAACATGCCAAAATAGCCCTCTCTCAGGCCCCGGATGCCGTAAACAAAGGCAGCCTGCAAAATTTTGTTAAAGTGTTAGAAAGTGGGAAAGCGATTGCACAGTAAATTGTGAGGATTCTCTGTCAGCCTTGTTATTCTGACAGATGGGCAGATTTACATTATCCGCGATAATGTTGATGTGTCATAAAGCCTTAGCAACTAAACTTAGTTATTCTAATTAAAATTCCGCGGCAAAAGTAAATCAGCCCTTCTGTAATATTTATTTTGCTTGATATTGATATAACAAAATACTTTGTAATTTTAAGGAACCTTGGAGTTTTGGTCATTGGAACCATTTCCCAGACAATTTTCTGAGGAGAGTGTTGTAAGATACATTTTTCAAGGTGCAAGAAGCAGGCGTATTTAGTGCTCATCAGAGTGGAGCAAAGAATATGGAAAGAAAATGTGCACCTTGTTGTGATCATCGGGGCCTTGAACAGACAGGCGTACGAAGTGATAATTATAGGGGGTGAGATGCAGAGTTGGCCAAAGCGAATCAAGGGTTGTAAAAATGAGTTTTGACCATAATTGATACAGCTTCGGCAAATTGTTCTTTAGTATTATAGATTAGAATATGCAACTATATAATATATATTATATATATTATATATATTATTAAAATTTTGGTCGCAAAAATAAATTATGATCAGACAGAACTATAATATATGGTACAGGTAACCTGATGAGTTAACAAGTAGCAATCCAGTTAATTTGATAAAATGAGCATCAGATTAGGAATTATAAGCCACCATCAATTGTTTATTTCGGGATTAAAATGTATGTTGAATTGTGATCCTGATTATATCATTGAGGTCACAGCAAAAGATGCCAAAGAATTCTTAAGAATTATTCAAAAAGATAGTGCTCCGGAATTAATTATTCTAACTGTGCAAAATTTACCATCAGAATTATCAGATTCTATTAAAATTATCCATAAACAGCTTATTAAAGTAAAAATTATAGTAATCGATTTTAATGAAAATAATAATTCAGAGATATTTAGAACAGAAACTATTTATAACTATTTAGACCATAGTTCTAGTACGTCAGATTTATTTGAAGCTATCCAAGAGGCATTTTATAACCAAAAGTACACCAAACACAGCTTTAAAATGGAAAAGGGCGGCCCCGTGTTTCAGATTGCGGAGAAACCACATATTACGTCTCAGGAAGAAAATATTTTACGTTTGATGGCGCAGGGTAAAACGTCCAAACAAATAGCCAGGGAGTTATACATAAGTAAACTGACCGTCGATACGCATAGAAAGCATTTGCATAAAAAATTAAATATATTAACACCTGCTGGCTTAATCAAGTATGCTATAGAACATATCGTTCAATAAAAAAATACCTACTTGTAGGTATTTTTATCCTTGGTTGATAATGATATATTTGGTGAAAACAACTGAGATGCGCAGATTCCTAATATGCCTGATTCTTAGCATGTATGGTATTACTTTGGCCGGTCAAATAGACAGTTATATTGGTTCGTACACGGGGGTGAATGCAGAAAATTATTTTACCCCTTTGGCGGACGTTCTGGTCAGTACTTTTAACGCAGGTAATATTTCACAAACTGCGGTGGATTCACAGTTACATTTTTCTATACGTTTAGTCGGTAGTTCATCCTTTATCCTGGGGGATCGGCTCAGGTATTTTACGGCCACCACCGGTGAGGATTTTACCCCGGAGCTCAGAGTCAGGACTTCCACCTTTATAGGACCACCTTCATCCACAAATGCAGAAGGAGTAAACGGCACCGTGCACACTTTTCCTGCCGGCATGGGTCTGTCTATGCTGCTATTCGCCATACCCCAGATAAATATATCCGGTATTTATAATACGGAGTTTTCCGGACGTTTTTTGACCGGTGATACCAAAGGAGAATTGGGCAAAATTACCACTTGGGCAGCGGGGTTACGCCATAATATTGGTCAATACTTTATGCCTGATAATCGTTGGCTAATATCGGCGGGTTACCTCTACCAAAGTTTACAAATGGGCACTTATCTTGACTTTAAGAGTCACCAGGGTAGTCTTATTGCCGGGCAGCAAAAATCCTGGTGGTATTATTTTGGCCAGGTGACTGCACAATTTGGTCAGATGAATGTAAATTATGAGCATTACGATGGAACAACTGAACAACTAATCAATATTGATCTGAAAAATTCTAATCCCATTCTTATTGGTGCAGGATGCGGGCTGCAGACTGGTGTGTTTATTGCCCAGCTGCAAGTTTTGGGTCCGTCACCGGTTATTACTGCTCTCTCCATCGGACTAAAATTTTAATAGGTAAGCGAGTATGAAATTCATAATTTATAAATGTTATAGGGATAACGGTTAAACTGGAAATAAGTAAAATTAAATTATTATAATAATATAATTTTGGTTAATTAATATGGGATAATGGAAAGTAATGATTCATCGTTTGGGATAACCTCATAAATCATTGGGATATGAAAATAAAAATATTGGTTGTACTGGTAGTATTAATTACTAACTTGTCATGCACATACATCCTATTTACCAGGCATATTGAAAAAACGCTGGATGAAAGACTAAATTTTAATCAGACTGGTAAGATTTCTAAAACGTATTACTTTTCTACAACGAGTGTTGTTAACTATCTGAATGAGTATATTGAATCGAAAGGAACTGAAATAACTAACCTGCAAATTAATAACGTCAGATTATCTGTAGGGTTAGGAAACCAAAATACGGCTAGTGTTCTTAATAATGTAGAAGTATCATTAAATGTTGGTAGTAGTGGTAATCTCAAATATTTTAAAATAAACAGTATTCCTTTAAATTTTCTCGTGTCAATTACTGTAAATGAGTATTTAGATAAAAAAGGAGTGCAAGAACTACGAAAATTCCTTGAAGAAAATATAGTCGGAAAAAGGGAAAAAGTGTTCTCACTTATAATTAAAGCAGACATTCCATCCGGACAAAGGTTCACCGGCGATATCAGCATAAAAATGGATGTTACCATGGATGCAGAGACCTGCGAGAAGGTTTTTTTGGGCTTTGAGGGCGCCAGATGTTTATGATACTATTGAGATGAATTTGCATGAATTGAGCTATTCTTAGTTTAGCTTAAAAAATAATCTAATCTATACGATTGAAAAAATAATATATGCGGATAAAAAAATGTTGTGAGGTAACAGAGCAGTCCGGATGGTTATAATTATATTCATGAGGGATTCTAACGAATTGCCGAGCTAGGTGCTGATCATGATGATCGATAATCATTTTCCTTTCCGGATGACTAAACAATGAATAATTAAACTATACCTGCCGGTGGTGATTTCCTGGTGAATGGATCCAATGACCGCGGATCCACTACTTTGCTGGCCGGTAAGATAAAGGCCAGAATTGTTTAGGGTTTGCACGCGATTAGAGTCCTTCTGACCGCAACTGGCCACCATCAAACATCGGAAAGTTATGAGAAAGGGAGATAGTTACTATATAAACGTGATATGGTTTGGTACGTAATTATTAGTCTAAAAAATAGGGGACGTAATGAAAGCATCAACTTAAGATGGCCGTTTTGGATGCTAATTACTCTGATAAAAATTTCCGGATATCGCCGGCCAGTTTGATCCTGTTCGGTTCGCGCAGGTACATCATGTGTCCGGCTGCTTACCGACGCCAATTCAAACACCGATGAATCGTTTAACATTCGTTTGGTGCCAAAGTCGGCATAGCCATACGATTTTTGAAAAATTATTGCTCCATGTTCTGCAACCAGAACATTGCCATTAAATTGAAAATATTTCGACTGAGCACTTAGGTATTCATCTAATTGGGCTACAATATTCGAGTTGTGATCGGTTGTTTTCAGGTTGACAAGATCTGTTTTGCAGCCTAACCCGAAAAATAACGTGCAGAGGCAGAGAATAATTTGTTTCATTATCTAATTTAAGATTTTTATTAAAAATAATAAATTATGGACGGTTAAGAAAATTAAAAACACATTTTTTACCTTGTCTTAATAGTATTGTCGGAATCTATGAACAGCTGTTAGCCTCTACCTTTGGAAAGAAATTAGTTAATAATACATATTATTATCATTAATATTTTCTTTCGTTACTTTTTCTTATGTTAAATTAACATTTTAAGGTGGATTGACTATGCAGCTTAAGGTATAAAAATTAAAATAGGTCTTTGGTATCCTATACAACTATTCCGACGATAACAGTTATATTGTTCAAAGCAAAGGCTTAATCCTTACGATAAATGGAAATAATATGTAGCCAGATTAAGGTAAATATGCCCAAATTTTTCAGTTCGTCACATTTTTTCAATAACGATTTTATTATTCGCTTGACCCTTACCTTCCATGGATAACCTGGTTTGTTGATAATACGGTAAAGGTAAGTAAAGGACTGGTACCTGACTGTTCTGATCGGTAATCAATATTTTCTGGTGCTCCTTACTGAACAATAGCCTCCTACATTTTTTTGTAGGATTGATGTTTCGATAATAACTGCTTTTAACATAAGTCTTCTTATCCCGTCTGGCAGCTTTATCTAACTATCGACAAATTCTTTCAATCCAATAGCTTTTTACCTTATTTTTGACCTATGCAGTTACGTTAGGTTTAATATTTTTTTGGAAATGTTTGCAGTTATAAGCAGATACAAACCTTGAGTCCACTCCAGAAAGTAAATATTGAAAAATACTTTCAAATATATTGAATATTTATTTGTATTTTGTTACATTAAATCAAAATATATAGATGTTTAAAAAGAGTAAAGCAAATCAACCTACTATATTTGAAGGATTAGATATGCTATTGAATAAAAAAGGACAAAAGCTGATCTCTAACCCAGGAATCTGGTTCAATCTATTTAGAACGCAAGTATATGATCGAATTGATGAGGAACTATTTTCTGTTCTGTTTGACCCGATCATGGGAAGATCGAATTCAAGTGTGCGTTTATTGGTGGGTATGATTATTTTGAAAGAAGGATTTCAAATCACGGATGAACAATTGTTCATGAGTTGTGAGCTTGATTTAGGATATCGCAAAGCATTGGGGTTACATAATATAGATGAAGAAATACCAGTTCCAGCAACGTATTATGATTTTAAAAGAAAAATCCATGAGCATTATGAAATTACAGGAACCAGCTTAATGAACGAAGCATTTTTGCAAATAACAACAGAACAAGTAAGCGAATTTTCAGTAGGCGGAAAAAAAATAAGGTTAGATAGCAAGTTAATTCAATCAAATATAGCCAGATGTACTAGATTAGGCTTAATAATAAAAACAATTCAGAAATTTTTGAAATGCCTTGAATCTGGTATGCTTTCAACATTAGATAAGAAATGGAGATTAATGGCGGAGGCGATAATTGCGAGTAGTTCTGATAATCAGCAGTTTGGTCTGAGTGATTTGGCAAAGCAAGAAAAGCTTATAGAGCTAGGAAAGATGATAAAAGCAATGCTTGTAAATTCAAAGTTGAAGGGTGTCAAAGAATATAATTTATTGAAAAGGTTATTTGAAGAGCAATACTATATTAGTGGGAAAGGAAAAATTATGGTGAAAGAAAATAAAGTAATCAGTGCAGATTCACTTCAGTCACCTCACGATCCTGATGCAGCTTATAGAAAAAAAGGCAATCAAAATGGCTCTGGCACACAAACCGTCAATGGCTATTGTGCAAATATCACAGAGACATGCAATCATAAGAAAGATGAGCCAAAGCTAGACTTTATAGTCTCTGCGGAAGTAGGCTCAGCGGTAAAACAAGACGGTGAATTCTTATATGTTGCTATTAAAGATAGTAAAACAACAACAGGTGAATTGCCAGAATCATTGATAACGGATGGCGGTTATTCGAATAATGAAGAAGAACAAAAAATAAAATCTGAATTTCCAGAGATAACTCATATCAAGACAGGGCTAGTAGGAAGAATGGGAGAAATGGAATACATCATGGATGAAAGCAATGAACCACAGTATATCTTTCATAGAGGAATAAAAAAGAAAGTGATCATTGTGCAAAAAAAGGATGGTTCGAAAATCTATAAAATAAAAGATAAAAAACAAAATTCAGGGTTTAGATACATAAGTCATGATCAAATAGCATATCATTTCAAGAGAAAAGAATTGGAAAACATGCCAATAGATATAAAAAATATACGCCCTCCGATTGAAAGTACAATCAATCAAGTGTTTTGTGGACTTGAGGGAAACAAAAGTAAATATCGAGGCTTGGCTAAAACAATTAGTTATGTGATTTCAAGGTGCATATGGACAAATTTTAGAAGAATTGAAGATAAAATTTGCAAAAAAGGCAAATGGAAAGGCCTTTTTTCGAAAATCTACA
>JAYRWN010000415.1:0-2686 GCA_041917975.1 Saprospiraceae bacterium
ACTCCTCCCGTGCCGCCTGAATGATGCGCGCTTCGGTATCTAATTGTTCACCATAAGGTTTATCCATATAGTTTAACCATTTGGTTAATTCTGCAAATATGCAATACTTAAGTCAGTTTGTCAAGGCTCAATGAAAAAAAATCGTCAGAAGCTCCAATTTAGGCACCGCAGGTGTCTGATAGTCAGAAACCATGCACCAAATCCAGGCTGATAGTGTTTGCTTTTATATTTTTATTAATTATATTAAATTAATAATTAATGTGTATAATATTATAATACAATTGATAATTAAAATCAGGCTGAACTGTTTCAGCCGCTTATTCTCAATAATGATTTAACCTAATAAGGATTTGGTTGGCGACTAACCCAGATCATTGCATCTCTGGACCATGGATTTCTACCTTCCAGGCCTAATCATAAGTGGTATGAAAAAAGTTATGAATTGGTACCGCATTATGTATGTGGCCGGCGTGGTCGCCTTCTTAGTGGGGACTTTAGATCCTCTGGAAGGATCGGTCGTCATCCTGGCCGGCAGCATACTGCTGGCGGTGGCTACTTATCTAAAACATGATACACAGCGGTGGCTCTTTATCAGTGCTGCTGGGCTGATGCTATTTGGTATTATCTGCATGTTCTATTTCTCCAACTTAGGCGGTTTTGGGGGTAGTTCCACGTTGTCGTGGTGGTGGTCGGCATTAATCATTCCCTATCCGGCCGGCTGGCTGTTAATAGTCATCACGCTGATCATACGCGCGGTTCGCAAGCATCGCTTAAGTCCTGGTTAAAACTAACCGCTCGCGCCCGGAAAACTACTCTTCAACCATCAAATTCCTCTGGTGATCAGTTTATACTTGTGCTGAGCCTATTTTAGGTACAGCTTTGGATAAACATAAGCGTCCATGAAATCCGTGATCACCGCATGTTTGATTTCCTTTTTCCTGACGATGATATTTTATTGTTCAAGTCAACCATCCGTCCCCCCTTTGCATCCGCAATCTGATGCCCAAAAAACATTGGTGGGCGGGCCCTTCGAAGGACGGGAGATCATGTACATCGGTATGCCGGACAAAATTACGGCCGTGGATACCAGTCCAGGCTGGACACAATCTGGACAAAAATTACTCATCACCGGAACTATCTACCAACGCGATGGCAGGACTCCGGCGCCGGGAATTATTATGTATTATTACCATACTGATATTCATGGTAATTATGCTAAACAGCCAGGGTTCGAGCCCCAGGCCATCCGCCATGGGTTCATTCGCGGTTGGATAAAATCGGACCACCAGGGAAAATATGCCATCTATACCGTACGTCCGGCTACTTACCCTAACAGTGATGCGCCGCAGCACATTCATCCGGCCATCAAGGAACCACAGTTAAACGAATATTACATCGATGAATTTCAGTTCGACGATGATAAATTGCTCACCAATAAGATACGCCAGACCTTGGAAAACCGCGGCGGCAGCGGCATCATCAAGGTTCACCGGGAGGGTGATTTACAAGTCGCCGAACGAAATATCGTCCTGGGGCTCAATATACCCGGATATCCAAATAAATAACCGTTCATAAACGGATCGGTTTAGTAAATTAAATAGTTCAGCATAAAAATGTATGCGTCGTCCATGTGCATAACTGTTCGTATTAAAAACAAAAACATAAATCAAGCGGTTTGCATTTCCGGTATTCATTTCCAGTTAATTAAGTTTTAGAGCCTCCCCCATCAGGAACTTTCGGATCACCTAAAAGTCAAATAACAAATCATAAATCATGCTGAACCTGCCTGCGCCAAGCGTGCCCGAAAGGGCAGGCTTGTTTCAGCATCCGGCAAACGGTACCGGACCCTGCAAGCAACCTGAGGATAATTAAATAGACTACATCTCAACACCCCAGAAATAGTTACGCTGAACCAAAAAAAATAAACCGGAAAGAAAATTCTCTCCGGTTATAATTATGACGCAAAAATGAAACAAAAATCTTTTATGTTTTGCTGGCCGCATCATCCTCCTGTTCAGGATGGGTTTGGTCATCTGCAAAGGGGCGACCACAGCGATTCTGCCATTCGCGAGAAAATTTTATTTTTTCTTCTTCGGTCATATTCATCCAGCGGTGTGCGCCCCACGGCTTGCCATAGAACGTCCGCGGCTTGTGCCAGGCGCCGACCAGGATACGCGACAAGATTATTAAGCCTAAAGCCTGCAGCAGGGATAACGTTCCTGCCCCGGTGATGGCGGGTAAAATTCCATTCCACAACATTTGCACGACCACACCGGCCAAGACAAATAAAATCACAAAACCGAGTCCAAAAAGCCAATAACGGCGACGATGGTGTTGATAAGCATACATGGTGATAATTTATTTAGATAAGTTTATTTTAAAGTTTGTTGCATCTCCTGATAGAGACTGAGTAGGCGTTGCCGCAAATGTTTTACCGCATATCCCTTACGCGAGATGATGGTCTTGATATTTTCCCCACTTTCTTCGGCGATGGCTTGCAAGGTTTTTTCTTCCAGTTCGTTTTGGATAAATACCAGGCGCTGTGCGTCCGGCAGTTCGTCCAAAGCCGCGAACATCGTTTTCCAGAATAACTCCCGCCAGACCTCATCCACCGGTTCGCTGAAAAATGAGAACAACTCCGCATCGGTTACCCGCTCCAGTTCATCCGCACTGTGCAGGGTTTTCC
>JAYRWN010000416.1:0-24930 GCA_041917975.1 Saprospiraceae bacterium
GAACATCCCTATGGTGTGGCTGCTTCAGCGCTATGGCGTGGATAAATTTCTGAATATCCTGCGTAAAATGCGATTTAGTACTATCCGCCGGTCGGCACAAGATTATGGATTGTCCCTCATACTCGGAGGTGGAGAAACATCCCTCTGGGACCTGTGTGGTGCTTATGGTTATTTGGGACGGCTGGCTCTTAATTTCTACCATCTGCAGGGTGAAGACGATTATTATAGCCGGGTTCCGATGCATCTGCTTAAGGATTCACCTGTAACCCAAAGAGAAGAACCCCCGGTGTTTAGCAGTGCTGCAGCCTGGTTGACCACCGAGACTCTAAATGACCTCCACCGCCCTGATGAAGATGGTATCTGGTCTTATTTTACCCAACGGGGTTGGTTGGCTTGGAAAACCGGTACCAGTTTTGGATTTAGAGATGCCTGGGCGGTTGGGGTTAATCCTCATTATGTTATTGGAGTATGGGTAGGGAATGCCGATGGCGAAGGCCGACCAGAATGTACCGGAGCAAAAGTAGCAGCACCATTATTGTTACAATTGTTTGCCATGTTACCGTCAGGGGAAGGTCCTGCCCCACCCTATGATCAAATGGGCCCTACCCCCCTGTGCGACAAGAGTGGGTTATTACCAGGCCTCCATTGTCCTCAGGACACCCAATGGCTTCCCTGGTCCGGACAAAAACTCAACACCTGTGGTTACCATCAGCCTATCGTTTTGGATACCTTGAGTGGCAATCGACTGTCCAGGCACTGCATGGACCATCCCCATTGGCGTATTGAAAATCGTTTCGTATTACCGGCCGGTATAGCTTATTATTATCAACGTCAACATCCTGAATATCAACCCGTGCCTGGGTACAAAGCAGGTTGTGAGCCACCTGAACAAAATGCCATTGCTTTAATATATCCGGCCATGGCAAATCACTTGAAATTAGCTTTACAACCATCAGATAATCAACAGGATATTATCCTCAAGGCGGTCCATTCGGATGCGGCAGCCACTTTGTTTTGGCATTTGGATCACCAATTTTTAGGTACTACCTTTCAAATTCACCACCTACCCATCCATCCGGTGCCGGGCCAACACACTCTTACCATCCTTGATGAACGCGGCAATCAGTTAATTAGGCACCTCACCATAGAGTAATCGCTATTAATTTATCTCTTATTGATAGCGGCCAAGTCTATTTCCGGCATTTTGGTCGTAGTCCCCCATCCACAGATGACTTCTTTTTCTTTACCCGTATGTTTATAGGTTATCCGGACATTCAGTCGGTCAAAAATGTTATGGCCTTCCAGAAATTTATTCACGATAGCTTGCGAGGATTCATTGGCCGCCAATTGTTCAATATCCTCATCCACCTCAAGTACAAAATGCCAGTCACAACCATCAGCAGGTAATTGGTACACCAGTACTGCATCGTGTTCTAAGTACCCGGAAAGTACATCGTCCTGGCGGGTGCATTGACTAAAAATGAACACAGCAAGCATCAATAAAACTTTCAGGCCATCCATATGACATCAGGTTTTTTGAATATAGACGAAAGTGGACCTGCTTATGGTTTGAGCTAACATAATATTTATATTATCAACTTAAACTTTCACGTCTATTATTTATTAAATAGATAAATTAATAGTTCAATGACTGACCCGTCCAGCATGCTGCCGACCCGAGTTGTGGTCCTGGGAGCATCACCCAATCCGGAAAGATACGCCTTTACGGCAACTAGAATGTTATTGGCCCATGGGTATGAGGTGTTTCCCGTTGGCATAAAATCCGGAACTATAGAGGGTATTCCTATTTTGACCGGCAAGCCCAAAATACCGGATATACACACCGTTTCGTTATACCTGAGTCCTACCCATCAAAATGACATATTTGATTATATCCTGAGTCTTCAACCTAAACGGGTTATTTTTAATCCCGGTACCGAAAACCCTATCTTGGATCTAAAGCTACGGGAGGCCGGGATCTTAACTGAAGAAGCGTGCACATTGGTTTTGCTTTCTACTGGTACTTTTATGGATATACCAGCACCAAACCCAGCTTAAAGCGATAAAATGTAGTCTATACTAATCAGGATTTTATAGTCCTCTGCGTTCCTTTTCTTTGATCAATAGCCCCAGTTCCCGGCTCATGTCCCCGGTGATGGACGTGTTTTCCTGGGCTCGCCGCACCAGGTAATGAATGACGGTGGAAACAGGTCCATAGACAACGTACTTAGCCACATTAAAGCCGGCCGCAGCCAGATTGAAAGTAATGTTATCACTCATCCCGTACAGCTGACAAAAATTGATATGCGGGTGATGGGGGTGGATGCCTTTTTTGATCACCAGTTCCGCTTGAAGTCGATTACTTTCTGTGTTATGGGAAGCGTTGCAGGACGCCATGTCTTCGTAATGATCGATACAAAACCGGATGCCATCATCATAGGCTTTATCCGTGTTCTCTTTTGAGGCATGGATAGGGCTGGGATACCCCATTTCTAAAGCCCGCTGGCGCTCTTTTTCCATATACGCGCCTCGCACCAGTTTAGCACCTAACAAGTATCCTTCCGATTTCGCCTCTTCATAGGACTGTTGTAAATAAGCCAGGCGGTCTGTGCGGTACATTTGGAAGGTATTATACACGGTCACCCGCTCCCGGTTATATTTTTTCATCATCTCTTCCACCATGTGATCGATGGGATTCTGTAACCAGCTTTCTTCAGCATCGATAAATATGCGAACTTCGAGTTCTGCGGCCCGTTGACAGATATCGTTAACACGGGACACCACCCTTTTGAAAGCATTATGTTCAAGCGAACTTAATGTTGCACCAGACTGCACCTTTTCCAACAGTGCGTTGTCGGCAAGTGCAGTCACTTTGACACTTACTACCGGGATAGAGGTATTGGAAGCGGCAAATTCCACGGCCCGCACGAATTCTTCGCGTGTTTTATCCAAGTCCTCTTCATCACTTAAGCCTTCGGCACCGTAGTCCAAAATGGCCAGAACTTTATATTTCCGCAGATGATTTACTGTTGCTTGAGTATCCCTAAGGGAAGTTCCGCCACAAAACTGTTTGTAAATAGTTTGTTTGATCAGAGTTTGTGTCAGCGGAATGTGTAGTTTTAAAGCCGTCAGACTTAATTTGGTACCCAGATTGACTAATGAGGGGTTGTTCATTAATTGAAATAAACGCAGGGTTCTGATTAACTCCCGATCGGATTTGTTAGAAAAGGCGATTTGTGTGTTGGAAAAATCTACAATTGGACTTTCTTCTTCCATAATGAGGCTTTACCGGTTCCATATCTCCCAGCTTTTTTCAGCCTGGAGCACGAGCATTTGGTACCCGTTTAAAATAAGTGCACCGTTTTGTTCAGCGCGCTGTAAAAATAGTGTTTTTTCAGGATTATAAATTAAATCAAAGAATAAATGTCGGTCGGTAACTGCATGATATGGCAGGTCGGGACACCGCTCCACTTGAGGGTACATCCCCAGGGGCGTGGTGTTAATAATTAATCCCGTTTCGTTCATGATGTCTGGCGTGATCTGCTTATAATTAAGGGTGTTAATTCCGCTTGTACGAGACACCATCCGGTAGTTTATACCGAATTGCTGTAAAACATAAACCACTGCTTTGGCTGCGCCACCGGTACCAAGGACTAAAGCCTGCCGGTGCCACGGCTTTAAATGAGGACTCAAAGCTTGCTCAAATCCAAACACATCGGAATTGTATCCGGTAAGCTTGCCCTGCCGAATGGCAATGACGTTAACCGCTCCAACCGTTTTGGCTGCCTCCGACAATTCATGCAAATAAGCTATAACGGCTTCTTTATAGGGTATAGTTACATTCAGCCCCACCAGATAAGGGTGCCTGGCTAATACATCCGGGAAATCACGAATATGACTAATGGGAAATAATTCATAACTGCAATCCCTGACCCCTTCTCTGGCCCATTTTTCTGTAAAAAATCGCTGAGAGAATGAATGAGATAGCGGGTATCCTATCAACCCAAATCCCCGGTGAGTTGGTAAAAGAGCATCCATGTTAAACTTTAACAGTCAATTTCTGCCAAAATGTCATAAAATAAGCCTTTTTTCCTATCTTTACGCCGCAAGATATAAAATATGCCAATGACGTCCACAGACACTGAACGGATACCTCTGGAAGGCAGACAGGGTGAAGTTTATACCACCCCGGAAAGTGCATTAGTATTGGGACCCGGTCCCAAAGCCGTGTACATTGAAAGTTACGGCTGCCAAATGAATTTTAACGATAGTGAAATCGTTGCTTCATTACTTTCACAGGAGGGTTATACCTTCACTAACCGGCTGGAAGAAGCTCAGTTGATTCTTCTCAACACCTGCTCGATACGCGAAAAGGCCGAAGAAACCATTCATAAACGGCTCAAAGATTTTAACCGTCTAAAACTAGAAAAGCCGGAGACCATTATCGGTGTATTGGGGTGCATGGCTGAGCGGCTGAAAGCTAAATTACTTACTCAGGAGCAGCTGGTAGACGTAGTCGTAGGTCCCGATGCCTATCGCGAGTTACCCATGCTCATAGCTGGCGCAGAAGAAGGAGAAAAAGGTGTAAATGTGTTATTATCCCGTGAGGAAACTTACGCGGATGTAGCTCCGGTGCGCCTGGAGAGCAACGGCATCAGTGCATTTATTTCCATCATGCGCGGGTGTGATAATATGTGTTCTTTCTGTGTAGTTCCATTTACCCGGGGGCGTGAACGCAGCCGGGATGCTTACTCCATCGTAGCGGAAGCTAACGATTTGTTTCTGCAGGGCTATCGTGAAGTCACGTTGCTGGGCCAGAATGTCGATTCCTACAAATGGACGAATCCGGAGACTAATCAATTGGTCACTTTTGCCCAATTATTGGAGATGGTGGCGTTGGTGCATTCGCGCCTTAGGGTTCGTTTCTCTACCTCACACCCCAAAGATATGCATGATGACGTGTTGTATACCATGTCCCGCCATCATAACATATGCAAATACATCCACCTCCCGGTCCAATCCGGCAACAGCCGTATTTTGGACCTGATGAACCGCACCTATGACCGCCCCTGGTACGAGGACAGAATCAAAGCCATCCGTAAGATTCTCCCCGATTGTACCATTTCCTCTGACATCATTGCTGGATTTTGCAGTGAAACGGAAGAAGAACATCAGGACACATTGTCCATGCTGGAATTCGCCCGTTACAGCATGTCCTATATGTTTTATTATTCTGAGCGTCCCGGAACTCTGGCCGCGCGCAAACTCCCTGACGATGTACCGTTGGAGATCAAGAAACGGCGGTTAAATGAAATAATCGCCCTACAGAATCGATTGTCGCTGGAACACAATCAAGCAGACGTTGGCCATACTTTTGAAGTTTTAATAGAAGGGGATTCAAAAAAATCAGCCGCATATTTTAAAGGCCGCAACTCGCAAAATAAGATGATTGTTTTTCCTAAAAAGAAGGATATTAAACCCGGAGACTATGTACAGGTCCGGGTCCTCGCCGCCAGCAGTGCCACTCTGAAAGGAGAGATTATTTCTTAACCATAACCGAACTCAGGACATGTCAGTACTCGGAGTAAAACAACGCTTTGGCGTCATCGGCAAATCTCAGGCCCTGGACAATGCCTTGTCCACCGCCATCCGGGTCGCTTCTACCGAATTGACCGTTTTGCTCACGGGTGAAAGTGGGGTTGGCAAAGAAGTTTTTTCAAAAATTATTCATCAGCTAAGTCCCCGCAAACACAATCAGTTCATCGCGGTTAACTGCGGAGCTATACCTGAAGGAACCATAAACTCTGAACTTTTTGGTCATGAAAAAGGAGCTTTTACCGGCGCAACGGGTGATCGCAAGGGTTATTTTGAAACTGTAGATGGCGGAACGATTTTCCTGGATGAGGTAGCCGAAATGCCTCTGGACACCCAGGCTTATTTGCTGAGAGTCCTCGAAAGCGGAGAGTTCCTCCGTGTAGGATCTTCAAAAGTCCAAAAAACCAACGTCAGGGTTGTCGCCGCAACTAACGTCAGCTTGTTAGAGCGTATTAAATCCGGAAAATTTCGCGAAGATCTTTATTATCGTTTGAACACCGTCCCCATCTATGTCCCCTCATTACGGGAACGACAGGAGGACATTTATATGCTTTTCAAAAAATTTGCCAGTGATTTCGCCGAAAAATACCATACGACCCCGGTGAGCCTGGATGAGCAGTCGGTCACTATTCTGGAAAATTACAGCTGGCCGGGCAATATCCGTGAGCTAAAAAACCTCACTGAGCAATTATCTGTTTTGGTCGACCAAAAAGTGATTGACGCTGAAACCCTTGCCACCCAGTTCCCACATATCTTAAAGCGCAATTTGCCGTCAGGACCTGGTGACAATGGAACCAAAGACATGTCCGAGCGGGAAATCCTGTATAAATTGCTCTTCGACATGAAAAACGACTTGAACGACCTCAAACAGCTGGTCTTCGGTCTAATCCAATCCAATAATCTGAATATGCCGGTGTTGCAGCAGATGCAGTCCGCTCCCTACCCACCCGCCACAATACAAAACTTTCCGCCTTCCACCTATCGAGGCTCACTGTCACCGGACAGTAAAGAGGAACCGTCCAGACCAATCATTTTGAATAAAGAATCTTCACAGAAGTATGAAAAAATGGAGGTGATAGATGAAAGTCTGTCCATCGAAGAAATGGAAAAAGAATTAATCCATAAGGCCCTCAAAAAACATAGCGGAAAACGCAAAAACGCCGCTATTGAATTGGGTATATCTGAGCGAACCCTTTATCGTAAAATAAACCAATATCATCTGGAATGAGACAGCTTGGTCTATTAATCATAGTATCTTTGATTAGTCAGTGCCTGGGATGTTATAGTTTCAGTGGTATCAGCATTCCGCAAGAGGCCTCCACCTTTTATGTAGCTAATTTTGAGGATAAAACCAGTGGAGCAAGTTTGGCGCCACCCAGCATCTTTATCGATTTTACCGAACGCTTAAAGGATAAAGTACGCCGCGAAACACCGCTTAAATATAATGAAACAGCTCACGACCTGCTTTTTGAGGGCTCAGTATCGAGATATGATATTTCCTTTTCTTCGCCCACAGCCGGCTCTCAAATTAACCAGATCGGAGCCAAAACCAGATTGACCATCGGTGTTACCGTTAAATACACCAATAAACTGAACGAAAAACAAAACTGGTCACAAACTTTTTCACATTTTGTAGATATTGCCGAAGATGAGGTGGTGGCAGACAAACAGGATGAATTAATAAACACAATTTTTATAGATATTTTGGAACAAATAATGAAAAAAGCGTTTGGTGCCTGGTAGTGCGTGAATTTAATTTGGCATATTATCTGGAGGATTTTCGCCGCTTGGGCGAATTGGATGAAAAGGATTTACAAACCCTTTTAAAGCAATATCCATTTGCTCAAAACCTGCATTTATTAAAAAGTAAGTGGGATTGGGTGCATAAACACCAGTTTTCAGAGAGCAATGCCATTTACGCCACCCAACGGGAACGATTTTTTCAACAAATAGAACAGGAGGTTTGGGAACAGTTCCCTAATGAAACTTTACCAATCCCTTCCGCGATTTACCTACCTGGAGCCAAAGAGGCAACTGTGGTCCAGGAACAGATCCCTCCTGATACCGCTGAAAACCCAGCGGTGCCCCCTGTCCATGATATTATTCCAGACGAACCAGCAACTGATGGGCCAGTATTGGCCGATGAAACAGCCAGGAGTTTACCCCCAACCCTTGACACCCAGCACCAAACGACAACCGATATAGAGGCAATTCCTTCTATCAAAGAAGGGCATGAGATGATTATTGACCCAACGCAGGAGTTATTTGCTGAAGAAATCGCGGAACATTTGGCAGGAGTGGAAGAAGAGAATATTGAAGCAGGATCCGTTGAGCCAATAACAGTTGAAGAATCCGTGGCTGAACATTTACCTCTGCAAACCTGGGAGGAACCTATCTTACCGGAAAAGTCCGAGAGCCCTGTTCCTCAGCCTGATGCGATATGGGATTTACTGGAAGAACCTTGGGTGGAGACCACAACAAATCATGCTGGGACAGAAGATGAAGCTATCTTGACGTCACCCATAACTGACCCTTCACTTCCGGATGCAGGCAATCCTTTCAGCCAATGGCTCCAACGCCTTTCTCCGGTGACTCCCGGATTGGTTCAAACATTACCGAAGGCATCGGCCAGGATACAAATCGAAACACCGCCATCAGCCCCCTTTACCTCCCAACCCCTGCAAGATGCCGCTGCTGCTTCCAACATTATGCGCGACCATATTGCCTCAGAAACTCTGGCGGATATATTAGCCCGGCAAGGATATAAAGAACGTGCCATCAGCATTTATGAAAAATTGATTTTGACAAATCCGGAAAAAAGTAATTTCTTTGCGGAGAAAATTAAAAAACTCAAAGGCAGCTAAAGCTATGCTTAATTTAATAACCATTTTGACCGCTATTGTTTGCGTCCTCCTGATGTTAGTCGTATTAATCCAGAACCCCAAGGGCGGTGGCATTGACACTACCTTTGGCGGACAAGGTGCTAACCAACTGTTTGGAGTAGCCAGGAGTGCCGACTTAATAGAAAAATTAACCTGGGGATTGGCCATTGCATTGTTCATTTTGTGCATCATCAGCTCCATCATTGTCAGCAGTTCATCAGCTGCTACGCTTACCCCCGCCGGATAAAAAAGTTCGGTTTCGCGATTCTAAACCAAATATTTATTTATCAATTCTAATTGGGTTGGTTTAGGAAGTTTTTGGCTACTTACGGATTGCGAAGGATAAGATAAATATTTAGAAATGATCAGATATGACAATTTGTCGTACAGAAAATGACAAAAAACTAACTTAACCTGACAGTCAGGCCTGAAAAAACCGCCAAAGGTGATTTGGCACAAGAAATGATCAGTGAGGTTGAAACTTAAATATTTATTAATCATAAACATTCATTGTAAAACTTTAAAAAAGTACATATGAAGCCAATAAACGATCGAGTAGTGATTAAACCTGCTCCAGCAGAAGAAAAAACAAAAGGAGGAATTATCATTCCTGATACCGCGAAAGAAAAACCACAGCGTGGTGAGGTAGTTGCCGTTGGAACTGGAAAAGACGGTAACAAAATGACCGTAAAAAAAGGGGACATTGTCCTTTACGGTAAGTATGCCGGTCAAGAGCTGCACTACAATGGTCAGGACTATCTGATCATGCGTGAAGATGATATCCTGGTGGTATTGTAATTAATTCTATTACACACTTTAATTATTTTGTTAATCCAATAAAAAATTCAAGATATGGCTAAACAGATTAGCTTCAATGTAGATGCCAGAGAAAAACTTAAGAATGGCATTGACGCTTTGGCAAATGCGGTAAAAGTAACTCTTGGCCCAAAAGGCCGTAATGTGGTATTGCAAAAAAGCTTTGGCGCTCCGACCATCACCAAGGATGGTGTGACGGTAGCTAAAGACATCGAATTGGAAGATGCGGTGGAGAATATGGGCGCTCAAATGCTCAAAGAAGTAGCCAGCAAAACTGCCGACCTGGCTGGTGATGGAACGACTACAGCCACGGTATTGGCTCAAGCTATGGTTCAAGCTGGTATGAAAAACGTAGCAGCAGGTGCCAATCCTATGGATATCAAGAGAGGTATCGATAAAGCAACCAAAGCTGTCGTAGAAAATTTGAAAAAACAAAGTGAGCAGATCGGAAACGACTTCAACAAAATCCAGCAAGTGGCATCTATTTCCGCTAACAACGATGAAGAAATAGGCAGCCTGATCGCTGATGCGATGAAGCGCGTAACCAAAGATGGTGTAATCACTGTCGAAGAAGCCCGCGGTACTCAAACCTACGTGGAAGAAGTAAGTGGTATGCAATTCGATCGCGGTTATCTGTCTCCCTACTTTATTACCAATGCTGAAGACATGACCGTGGAATATGAGAATCCATACATCCTGATCCACGACAAAAAAATCTCCAACATGCAGGAGATCGTGCCCATCCTGGAAAAAGTAGTCAGCAGTGGTCGTCCCTTATTGATGATCACCGAAGACCTTGAAAGTCAGGCTCTTGGTGTATTGGTTGTCAACCGTCTACGCGCTCAGTTAAAAGTTGTGGCCGTCAAAGCTCCCGGTTTTGGTGACCGTCGTAAAGCCATGCTGGAAGACATTGCCATCCTTACTGGAGGTACTGTTATCTCCGAAGAACAAGGTTATAAACTAGAAAATACAGAGGTTTCTCACCTGGGTGTGGCTGAAAAAATCGTGGTGGACAAAGATAACACCACCATCGTAAAAGGCCGTGGCGACAAAGACATGATCAAAGCGCGTATAGCCCAGATCAAACAACAAATCGATGTGACCACTTCCGATTATGACAAAGAAAAACTGCAAGAACGCCTGGCTAAATTAGCCGGTGGAGTTGCTGTACTGTACGTAGGTGCTCCTACCGAAGTAGAAATGAAAGAGAAAAAAGCCCGCGTTGATGACGCTTTGCATGCCACACGCGCGGCCATCGAAGAAGGTATTGTGACCGGTGGAGGCGTGGCTCTGGTCAGAGCCATGACTACCCTGGACGGTGTTAAAGCAGTAAACGAAGATGAAACCATTGGGGTAAACATCGTGCGTAAAGCGTTGGAAGCTCCTCTGCGTATCATTGCTGAAAATGCGGGGATAGAGGGTTCAGTGGCAGCACAAGCCGTAAAATCAGGCAAAGGAAGCCATGGTTATAATGCCAGAACGGATAAATACGAAGATCTGAAGAAAGCCGGGGTTATCGACCCAACCAAAGTGACCCGTATTGCTCTGGAAAATGCCGCTTCCATCGCGGGCATGGTCTTAACTACCGAATGTGTGGTCAACGACAAACCGGAACCTAAAGAAGCTGCTCCTGCTGGTAACCATATGCATGGTGGTGGTGGCATGATGTAATCTAAGCGATTAGAAATAAGCTTTAAATAGAGGCTGTCAGTAAAACCTGGCAGCCTTTTTTATTTCTTCTTTGCAAGCTATTTTTCCTAGCAGTGATCCGGGGGGTATTTATCTTGTGGAAATAAATAACCAGGCTATGGATATTATTCATGCTGACGCCATTAAGTCTAACCATTATACTGATATCCTTATCATCGGGGCAGGCTCGGCTGGATGTGTGGCTGCCCTTTCAGCCGCCCAATCATCGTATTCAGTCACCTTAGTTGAACGGTACGGCTTTGCAGGAGGTACTTCGACACAAATGCTGGATACATTCTATGGTTTTTTTACGCCCGGTCAAAATCCACGCAAAATAGTTGGGGGGTGGCCGGATCGGGTGGTCAACCGGTTAGCTTTAACCGGAGACATCTTTTGACGCTCCAATACGTATGGCGCCGGCACTGGGGTGAATTACAATCCGGAGCGTCTAAAACTGGTCTGGGACCAGTTATTCATTGCATCCAACGTTAATATTTTCTACCATACCGTTTTAGTGGACGTTCAAATAACTGGTCACGTGATCAAAGCCATTTTTTTTAACAAAGGAGGGGGGTTTATTAGCATCACCTGTCATAGGGTCATTGATGCCAGTGGAGACGCCGATTATTGTCACCTGGCTGGTCTACCTTATGAAAAGGCCGGAGAGCATGAACCGGCGCAAAGTATGACCACCACCTTTCGTATGGCCAATGTTGACCTGCCCCAATTTCATGCTGCCGGTGGTAACCTGATGTTGAAAGAAAAAATGACCGTTGCCGTGAATGAGCAGACCTATCCTTTACCCCGGCGTAATGGATCAGCTCATGAAATGTGTCAACCAAATTGCATCTCTACGGTAGCCGTGAAAGTTACCGGCCTGGATCCAGGTAAACTAAAAGAGCTCTCTGCAGCTGAACAAGAAGGTCGTCGCCAGGCTTTTATTTATGAGGATTTTTTCAGAGCTGAGGTACCGGGTTTTCAACAAGCCAAGATCATTGGATTATCCCATCAAATAGGCATCCGGGAAACCCGCCGTGTTTATGGATGGCATCGTTTGACTAAGGAAGAATGTATTTCGGCTAAGCGACCTGCTGATCGGATATTCCTTTGTGGTGCGCCCATCGAAGACCATCGCGACGGGACGGGGTCCACAGACGAAACGTATTGGGAATACATTCAAGGCGATGGCATTTATGGGGTGCCGTATCTGACCTTGGTACCCCGGGAAAGCCAGCAGACCTGGGTTATCGGGCGCTGTTTTTCAGCTACCCATGATGCTCACGCGTCTTGCCGTTCCATGGCTCAAACCATGAGTATGGGTCAAGCGGCAGGATTGGCCGCAGCCTGGTCATTGCAATTTGATAGAGATGCACGACATGTAGACGTTCCGGTCCTGCAGGATATATTATTACAACAGGGAGCAATCCTTGATCCGCCCAACCACCTGGCTGATACCAGCAGAGGTGGCTGGAAGAATAATCTTGTCACTGAATAAAATTGTGCCCATGAAGACTTTTTTCAGGACCGTCCTAGGCGATAAACCGGTAGAAGACATGGGGTTATGTTATGCCCATGAACATATCGTTATTGAAGATAGTTATGTCACCACCTCTTACCCCCAGTTCCTCCTCAATGATACCACTAAAATTGCCCGGGAACTCGCTGATTTCTATCTCCTAGGCGGTAGAACTGTCGTAGACACAATGCCCGCCGATTGTGGACGGAATGTAAAAAAACTAGCCCAGGTGAGTGAGCTCAGCCGGGTGCATATTATTGCCCCGACCGGCATTCATTTACCAAAATATTATCCTCCCTATCACTGGCAATTCAGTTATTCTGCAGACCGGTTGACCGAATTATTTATTGCCGATGTGAACCTTGGTATCGATAAGTATGATTATCATGGCCCTCACCTCGAGCGTACGACCCATCGTGCCGGGTTGATTAAATTAGCTAGCGGTGATGGGCCTTTATCAACACAAGAAATAAAACTGTTCACCGCGGCGGTTGACGCTCAGAGAGTTACCGGAGTACCCATTCTCACCCATACCAACGGGGGAAAACTTGCTCTGGCCCAAGTAGAATTGTTGATAAAACTGGGGGCCAGACTGGATCATGTCATCATCTCGCATACGGATAAAAACCCAGATTTAGCTCTGCACCGGGCTTTGTTGAGCAGTGGCGTTTATTTGGAATACGACAGCGCTTTTCGTTGGAAAACACCTGAACCAAACCACACCTTCCTTATTTTAAAGCATTTGCTGCCTGATTACCACCAGCATATTATGTTAGGTATGGACCTGGCCCGGCATAGTTACTGGAAAAGTTACGGTGGCCAACCCGGATTAACCTGGCTGATCGAGAACATCCCCATGGTGTTGAAACAGTGGGGTATGGAGGAATTTTTACAAGACATGTTTTACCGCAATCCAGCGGCGGCATTTTCCTTCGTACAAATACCTACGTCCTAAAAATGCAAAAGTCGCATCCGGCCAGATGCGACTTTCTACAACAATTATAATCCCATGAACATATCCGTATTAAAAAAAACTGAAAACGGATCTTATTATATAGTACATTGAATGAGAAATCTTAAGTAAGTCGAGATTTGGACTTTATTAATAGCAGGCGTACTACCCGAAAGAAGTACAACCCGCTATTAATAAAAGTTATAATCCCATGAACATATCCTTATTTAAAGATAAAATCACGTCAATTCTTTAATCCACGTGGTGAATCTTTCATTCACAATACAATGATCCGAAGAATCTAACCCCAAAACAAGGACAAAAAAAGACTATTGTTACATATATTTTATTATAATATGTATTACAAATATTTACTAAAACATTGTTTATCAATAATATACAAGTAAATATCTTTCGCATAAAATGATATTTAGTTATATAAAATAAAAATTCACCGAAAAAAAAGTGAAGAATTTTTTTTTCAGAACGGAGACGAAAATGCCGGATCAGTTAGAAAAGTCGAGTCGGATAAGGTTTTTAGAAAAGCGATCAGGTCCGCTTTTTGACTGACGGTGAGGCCCAATGGGCGAATGAGCGCATCTTTATTGGCAGTCTGGTGTCCGCCGGAATTATAATGATCGATAACATCTTCAATGGTGGCAAAGCGCCCGTCGTGCATAAAAGGCGCCGTAAATAATACATTGCGTAACGTAGGCACCCTAAATCGGCCGTTGTCAAAAATCCTGGTGGTTACTTCTCCCCGCCCTTTATCAGGAAACCCGGTCAAATCAGAGACTTTTTCTATGCCATTATTGATGTACTCATTGGTGGTAAACAAAGGATGTGCATGACAATGGGCGCATTCGGCATCGGGTACCAGGGGATCCAGATCAAAATACATCAGGTACCCATTCAGTTCCTGTTCCGTAAAAAAATCCTCATTGCGCAGGACCCGGTCATATTTGGCCTTACCGCTACTCACCAGGGTGCGTTCAAATTGAGCTATGGCTTTTGCCGCGAGCTCTTTGTCAATTTCATCTTTATGTTTGATCCCGAAAGCCAGGCGGAATAAGCGTGGATAATCCTCATCCTGGCGTAATTCAGGAATAACATCGCTCCAGCGGTGATTTAACTCCAGGGTATCTTCCACCGGCAATAGCGCCTGTTCCTCCAAAGTTTTGGAACGGCCATCCCAGAATAAACCCTGGTTGTATAACCCCACATTGACGAGAGCCATAGCGCTTCGTCGTCCGGTAAACCCTCGAACCCCAGGGCTAACGGCCAACTGATCGGTAAAATTCATGTCCTGCAGATGGCAGGAAGCACAGGACATGGAGCCATCTATGGAAAGTCGCTGATCATAAAACAAGCGGCGGCCTAATTCTACGCCTTCCTTAGTGATCGGATTATCCACCGGAATTTCCGGGCTAGGGAAACCGGAAGGAACGACTATGGCCAAAGGCTGCGGCCCATAGGGTATACCGCTGAGGTCTCCCGGGTCTGGTTTAGGGTCTTTTTCACAACCAACCCATAGCATCAGGCCGATCATAAAAAGCCAATTTCTCACTGTATTTGAACCTTAATCGCTTTAATAAAATTATTCATAATCGCCTGGATGGGAGCCAGATTATCGGGATCATGGTTCACCGGGCTTTTTTTAATATCCAATTCCGCGCCGCCGCTGGGCGCCAGGAGAGCCTGGTGATCCACAGTAAAATTTAGTTTTGGATTAGTCTCTGAGGTTATGTCCAGGGCCACATCCACATACAGTTCAGCATATAATTGATCCGTACCAGTATGATACAAAAAACCCAGATCAAAATTACCCTGGCCCAAAGTATCTACGAAGCCCTCCAGTTTGCTAAAAATATAACTGTCCCACGGGCTCCAGTAATGGCTGGCCATACTCAACGGATGACTGGAGTTAAAATCTGCCGGCTCCTTTTTATTTAATTCCTGCTTTACTCCGATACCAAAACCCAGCCTTTTGTATTTACCGGCCGGTATGTTTTGTAAAATCAGATCGTCAAAAGGATTCGCGCCGGGTAAAGCATGAGCGGTGAGATCAATGAACGCTATTTCCTGGAGAATTAGTTTGCTGTTATCCTCTCTGACCAGATAAATATCTGATAGATAAAAATCCGATTTGGAAAAACGAATGGGCAACCCACTGGGCAATTTATAGGTTTTTTGGATTTCTAAGGCCTGGGTTCCATAAACCGGGGTAAAGCTGAACGCCAATTGCCCTTTTTCATCCTTCTTGTCGCAGGCGTTAATAAGTAAAAACCCTCCGCACAACAAGATCAAAATAATATTTCTCATCAGAGTTATTTTTAAAAAACGACCTAAAACATTTAATCTCTATATAAATACCAGGGCTCTGTGCAGACAAACGTTCGGATACGGCTCGGCCCTCTTGATAATAAGTAGGCATCCTGATTTATCCTGAACTGCGGATGCAAAAAATGCATTTTATTTTATAAATCAAATATTACCATAATAAGTTCAATGACTCAGGGCTTTAACTGGGTTTCTTTCATAATTTTTTTGACGATCTGTTTGACCTGTGTACTAAATTCTTTATTCAGTATCCAGTGGTAGTAATTTTTATCATTTTTTAATACGTCCACTACCGGCTGCCCCATGTATTTACCGAAATTAAAAACCACCTGACCGGACATATCCAATCGCAGCTTTTGCGTAGGTTCCAGCATCTTCTGGTCATTGGTAAATTCATGTAACTTAGGCACATTGTTTTCTATGGGCTTAGGAATCAACTCGCCATCTTCAGTGACTAAATCTTTGTCATTGTATTGGAGCAGTTGCCCATCCAACACAGCAATGGTAGCTCGTACATCGTTCAGTGCATCATGCGCTGCGCCCATTTCGTCCTGACAATAAAAACGGTAAGCAGCTTTTAAGGTCCGGGGCTCCATACGATAAAAAATGCGCTGAACATCAATGACCCGGCGATTATCCAATGAAAAATCCAATCCGCAACGGGCAAATTCTTCCATCAAAATCGGCACATCCAGGCGCATTAAATTATACCCTGCCAGGTCTGCATCACCTATAAAATCATAAAGTTTCCGCGCCACTTGCGCGAAGGTCGGTTTATTGGCTACGTCTTTGGGCGTCAACCCATGTACCGCCATCGCCTCGGCGGAGATGGGTAATCCGGGATTGATAACTAATACCAACTCTTGGGGTGGTTTGGCTTGTTTAAAGTATTTAATCAAAGCGACCTGGATGATCCTATCGCGGATAATGTGTAAACCGGTGGCTTCCACATCAAAAAATACCAGGTCTCGGTCTAATTGCAGGTTCATTGTTTTAAGGGAGGAAAAGCTGAGTTAGTGAATAGTTTGTATTGTCCGTTTTCCGCATAAACCAAGCAGATGCCCAACTGTGAGGTCTTTTCGGCCACGCGGATGGCTTGTTCTAAACCCATGGCCATCAAGGCGGTTGCCCAGGCATCAGCAGTACTGCACTGGGTGTGTGTCACAGAGGCACTCAGGAGGGTATTGGGATAAGCCATACCCGTGAATGGATGAATGGTGTGAACTACCTTTTGTCCGTTCACTTCAGCAAAACGCCGGTAGTTGCCGGAGGTACTGATCGCCTGATTTTTTAAGGTGATGATGTTTAATATTTCGTCCTCTCCTGCCTTTTCATCCGGCATATTGATGCCGATGCTCCACCCGTTTGATTGTGGCTTATCGCCTTTAGCCCGACATTCACCGCCAATATCTACCAGAAAGTCGGTATACCCCTGGTTTGTTAAAAACTTACACAGGTGGTCGACCGTATAACCCTGGGCAATGGCGTTAAAATCAACTTGTTGTCCATTAACTTTAGCCAATCGCAACGGTTGTTCTGAGAGGACTTGCATGGTGGACAATCCCTTTAAATTTAATAAACGGTTTATCTCATTGCTATCCACCTGGTCAGGTTTTTTAGCGTCGGCACCAAATCCCCAATAATGAATAACCGGAGCCAAACTTGGATCAAAAAAACCATTTGTTTGCGTACTCAATTGGACAGACCTGGACAAATTTTCCAGAAAATGGCTCTTTACAGCATTTAAACTGTCCTCGGCGGGGAGTTCCAGCAGAGTATCAGCAACATTGAAGCGATTAATTAACGAACCCGGGCGCCATAGACTTAAAGCCTGATCAATCTGGTCTAACTCCTGCTCAATGGCCTTTTGTAACTCCGCGCCTTGCGTCGCTCCCACCACGTGAAGGCGATAATAAGTGCCCTGTGTCGCACCTTCCATCACGACCATTTGGTCCTCCCGCCCGGTGCATTGCCAAATGGCAAACAACATGATCAGCATGATCGAAAGCATAACGATTTGTCTCACTGATGAAATGGTTACTAGTTTACTCTTACCAATTAATGACCAATTAATGCCTTTAGTATTTGTCTCATGTAAAATAATTTAGAAGAGACTTATAGTACGCCTTCTTTTATCGCATCCTCCTGAATCCCGTGTAAAGCTACCGGTGTCTGTTTTTTCCTTAGGCGCATGTTGAGAAACTCGACAAACAGGGAGAAGGCAATGGCGAAATAAAGATACCCTTTGGGAACTCCTCCCACTTCACTTTCACCAATCTTCACGTGAGCTAAATGCGCTGCTTCGGCAACTAACATAAATCCAATCAAGATCAAAAATGCCAATCCTAAAATCTGTAGAGAAGGGTGCTTATTCACAAAATGGCCTACGGGGCCGGCAAATAACATCATGATAATTACCGAAAGCACTACGGCAAAGATCATGATCCATAAATTATTGGTCAGTCCCACAGCAGTCAGAATAGAATCGATAGAAAAAACAATATTGATTACGGCAATTTGGATGATGGCGTTAATTAATCTGTTTCTGCCGCGTTTTTTCTCTTCTTTTGGCAAATGATGTCCTTCTTCTCCTTCTAACTTATCGTGTATTTCGGTGGTACTTTTATACAATAAAAATATCCCTCCCAGAAACAAAATAATGCTTTGTCCCGTTGGGGTAAATTCACCCCAAGACCAGCTCCAATGTGCCAATGCGGCCTGCATAGCAATGAAATAAGAAATGCCGAAAAGCAGGGCTATCCTGAAAACCATGGCTAAGATCAAGCCAATGTTACGGGCTGATTTCTGCTCATTTACCGGCAAACGATTGCTGGCGATAGAGATAAAAATAATGTTATCTATGCCCAGGACGATTTCCAAAAAGGTTAATGTCAACAATGACAGCCATACGTCAATACTCCCCAGGTCGGGCAGCGCAGTGATTACATTCAAAACATGCATAAAACCGAAATCTTATTGATTACCAAAACTAAATTTCGGTGTAAGAATACAAAAATACCGGAATGCGACTATTCACTGGCAATGGCTTTTTTGTAGGTGCTCAAGACTATCTTCCAGGCTGCGGTCCATGGCGCTATGATTTCAAAGTGTCCGGCATCTTGAATTATAACTAATTCAGTCACCTGAGGGGTGGACTTTAACTGCTGAACATAATTTAAAGCCACATGGGGAGGGACGGCTGCATCGTAAACTCCGTTGATCAACCAAAACTTAGCCGCCGTGGGCCCCATCTCTACCGGTGAGGTATCTTTATAACCGGCATCCGCTCTATGATCGCGGTCTATCAATGCACTAATGGTTTCCTGGCCGCATGCCGGCGCTCCGTAGTGATCGAAATATTTAAGGTTCCCGATGCCGGCCAGGCTGACTACCGAATGTATTTTCAGAGGTTCGGCAACATACAAGGGTGACGTGTCAGGCAAGTTAGCTCTTAATGCAGTCCACAAAGCCAAATGCCCGCCGGCGGAATGGCCCGAAGCGATAATGCGCGACAGGTCCAGCGGATATTGCCGTCCCAACGTAGTCAGGTAATCTGCCGCCAGAGCCACATCCTGAAACGTGCCGGGATAACCGGCAGCGGGATGCCCGACCCGGCGGTATTCAATGTTCCAGACCGCAAACCCCTGTTTTTTTAAATCTTCCGCAGCAAAGGCCAACAGCTCCGTTCCCGGGAGGTCTGCACGCCAGCAGCCGCCGTGGATCAGGAGTACCACCGGAAAAGGTCCCTCTCCCGCGGGCAGCCACAACTCTCCGAAGTGTAGACTATCCAGGTCATAGGCGATTATTTTATCCGGGCGTGGTCGTTCCGTTTGCAGTTTTTTCACGATGTCGCGCCAGGACATACTTTGGCACTGACCGCTGATCGCAAAATAAATTACACACACATAAAAAATTATCAGTCGCTGCATGAGAATTATAATTCAATTTTTTACTGCCAAACCATTTAATTAATGGTATTTCAGACTAAAAGACAAATAAAAATAAAAAAATACACTGTAATGATTTAGATCAAAAAATATTGTGATCCCAGTCATTTCAACCGGGGTAACAGGGGCCTATTATTGAGGGTGAAACAAAGATTTTTTAACTTCTAAATCTCAATATTATGTCAATTGTAAAATGGAATCCGAGATTTAGATTTCCGATGCTGGAAGATTTTCTGGGAGAAGATATTTTCCCGGTTATGCAGTCGGAATTCAAACTACCAGCCGTTAATGTGCGGGAAGACGAAGGTGCCTATAGGGTAGAAATAGCTGCACCAGGTATGAAAAAAGAGGACTTTAAGATTGAGTTAGACAATGGCGTATTGACGATCAGTGCGGAGAAAAAAACCGAACTGGAAGAGAAAAAAGATAATTATACCCGTAAAGAATTTGGCTACACGGCCTTCAAACGCTCTTTCTGGCTACCGGAATTAGTAAAAGAAGACAAAATCGAAGCCAAAATTGTTGACGGAATACTTAAGCTTGAACTTCCTAAAAAAGAAGTGGGCAAGAAAGAAAAGCCTAAAATGATTGAGATCGGGTAACTATGTAAATTCAAGGGTAGAAGTGCGGAGAAGCGGTCCTTCGGGGCTGCTTCTCTTTTTTAGGCCTGATCAATAATATCTTGACATTCATGGCAGAAATATTTGGTTGAATTGGTCGCGACAATAAAAGATTTTCGTCCAGCCAAACAAGGTTGACTAACCAAGCTATTTTGACTAATATTTATTTTATAAATTGTCCCATTCACACCCAAACTATCAATCACTGCTTTCTCAGCTATATTTATCTTCGGCATTATTTTAAGACTTAAGTACAACATGGCTGTTACCAATAAAACGGATTCAATCCTTGCTCACCGCCAAAGCACAGAAACCTTTAATTATTTACACGGTCCAAAACCGCGCCATTATGAACTGGCTTTTGCTTTCCGCGTGTTGATCCAGTTTATGAAAGGTTTCCGGGCTCTGCATTTTGTCGGCCCTTGCATCACCGTTTTTGGCTCCGCCCGTTTCGGTGAAGATCATCCCTACTATCAAAAAGCCCGGGACATCGGCAGGGCTATCGCTCGCCAAGGGTTTACCACCCTCACCGGAGGCGGGCCGGGCATTATGGAAGCAGCCAATCGCGGAGCTATGGAAAACGGGGGGCGCTCCATTGGGGTAAACATCAGCCTACCCTTTGAACAGGCGGCTAACCCTTATATGCATAAATGGATCACCATCCGCTATTTTTTTGTGCGTAAAGTGTTGCTGCTAAAATATTCTTATGCTTTTATCATCATGCCCGGCGGTTGGGGCACCATGGATGAAATGTTCGAAACGTTAACCCTCATCCAAACCGGTTTAATCCATCATTTTCCGGTAGTCATCGTGGGTACCGACTATTATCAACAATTACTCACCTATATGCAATTTATGGTTCAAATGAAAACCATCTCGTCGTCGGACCTGAATTACCTCTTTGTCACCGACCGGGTCGACGAAGCTATGGCTCACATCAATACATATATCGACCAGAATTACATCAAAGCCACCAAACGCAAGCCCCTTTGGTGGTTATTGGAGAAAGTCTGAAGGTTCGCTTATCCTGACCTCCGAATAATCCAGAAGCAAAAAGAACCTAACATTCCACCACCGGATTCTGCCGATGATTCAGGAATAGCGCTTTATTTAGGGCCTGTAAAGCCTCGACTTTATGAGCCGTAGGTATCAATATAGAGATGTTATGGCGGCTGCCTCCATACGACACCATCCTCACCGGTAAATGGGCAAGTGGTGACAACACTTGTGCCGCTATCCCCGGTTGATTGGTCAGGTCATGCCCCACGATACAGATAATGCTGTGCTCGGATTCATACTCCACTTCTCCATATTGTCCCAGATCTAGAAGCAATTGCTGCAAATAGGGCGTTTGTTCAATGGTCAATGACACGGCCACTTCGGAGGTGGTAATCATGTCAATGGGTATCTGGTATTTTTCAAACACCTCAAACACCCGGCGCAAAAAACCATAAGCCATGAGCATGCGCAGCGAATAAATTTTAATGACTGTTTGTCCATCTTTAGCGGCGATAGCTGCGATACTCTGTTGGGATGGTTCTTCACTGATCAATGTACCTTCGGCATCCGGATCCATGGTGTTTTTTAAACGCAAGGGTACGTTGGTTTGCTCCGTGGGGATGACACAGGTGGGATGAAGTATTTTAGCACCGAAATAAGCGAGTTCTGCCGCTTCGCGGTAGGACAATTTGCGCACCGGGAAAGTATCCTCTACGATACGCGGATCGTTATTATGCACCCCATCAATGTCAGTCCATATTTGCACCTCCGGGCCTAACAAAGCAGCACCCAATATAGTGGCGGTGTAATCACTACCGCCTCGCTTTAAATTATCCGTTTGCCCTTCGGCATTGGTACAGATATAGCCTTGGGTAATGTAGAGAGGATAACCGGGATTTGCAGCGAGAACTTGCTGACTGGCTGCGGTGATGCGTGGCATGTCCGGCTCACCCTGGTCATTGATAAACATAAAATCCAAAGCCGGTAACAACCGGCTGCGTACGTTATTCTGAGTTAATAACAACTGGAATAAGTAGGTCGAAATTAATTCACCCTGGGCCAGGATTAATTTTTCACCGGCAGAAGAATATGGACCACTGAGAAGATCAGCCATCTGCCGCCAGAGCTCATGCACATAAGTCATGGCTTCATGGATCAATACTCTGTCTTTCAATAAATTGTAGATAAACTGATCGTATTGAACCCGCAGATCTTCCAACAGGTTTTTGGCGGAGGATAAGTCTCCTTTTTCCCAATATCCGCTATATTTCACCAGATTATTGGTCGTTCCGGAAACGGCTGAAAGGACCACCACTTTAGGACGGGGATCGGTTTGGATCAAGTGCATCACCTGCTCCATACGTTGGGGTGTCCCTACGGAAGTACCCCCAAATTTTAACACTAACATAGACCTGCTCTTTTAAAAATCGCATCAAAGATAGAATCTCTCAAATATCAATGCCTCATTTTAAACATTGAACTACTATATTTGCACTTCATGTTAAATATTTAACAAATGACGATAGCCGAAGCCACCTTCCAGCTTATCCGGCGCATGCCTTTTATGGAAGAGGCGATGTCCCAGGGTTTGATCAATTTGTCGTCCTTAGCCCGGAAAATTCAACCGGACATCACTCATTTGACCGGTAAGCCGGCCAATGAAGGTGCGATCATCATGGCATTAAAACGTATGGACTTATCCCAGGTATGGTCAGTAAATCGGGCCTTGGAGAGTTTTATCAAAAAATTAGGCGATCTGGTGGTCCGCTCCAATCTGGTGGATTATGTCTATCAGAATTCGGATACGTTATATGACCGTCAAGTGGAATTAATTCACCGTTTTGCCGCCCGGCCGAAAGTGTTTTATTCTTTCTCGCAAGGTGTTTACGAGTCAACTTTTATTATATCGGATGCGGTAGGCCAGGAAGTCGATGAACTGTTTGCGGCCGAAGTACTACTAAAAAAAACCGCTGACCTCGCTGCAGTGACCATCATGCTTCCACCGATTAACACGGAAGTGTATGGCATCTATTATTACATCTTGCGGGCCATCGCCTGGCAAGGCATAAATCTGGTGGAAATTATCTCCACCTCTAATGAATTTACACTCGTCGTCCAGCGGGCCGACATCGATGCCCTGTTCACCGTGCTCATGAAACTTAAAACATCCAGTGGAATGTAAAGATGAATTACCTTATCATAATAATCTTGACCGTTTATAGGGGCGCAAATAAGTTGATCAAACTCTTTCCTGTCTTTAGATCTTCAGCGGAAATTTAATCCCTCAAAGCCTATAACCACTCGTAAATTTCAGCGTCAACACCAAAGCATTCCGCTCCGTATCCTTCCGGAGGTGAGAATGAAAATGCGCAGCGTGTAAAGTCTTCAGCCGGGTGGCGTTTTCTATAAACAAAGGGTGAGTCTTTAATTTTTCCGGGTTTATCCCCTGAAACTCTAGAGTCGCCAGGACTATACCCGAGGATTCCGTCACCTGATAACTCAGCTTGACCAGCCCGGCCTGGTCGGACTCCGAGAGATCACGGGCCGCCAACAGATAAGTAACCAAAAAACCGGACGGGATGAGCACATGTGCATTGGTAATAGTCTGTTCTATCGTACATGAAAAATGAAGGGCTTCCAAACTTTTTATGACTTGCTGCAACAGAGCCATTTCTTTACCCAGTTCTACTTCCTTATAACGGGTATGTTGCCACAAGGCCTTCATAGTTGGTTTATGATCCTGATCCTGGCCAGACCAGGATTTTTGCAAATAAAATGAAACCAACTTATCCAGCCAGCGCTGGTTTTGCTGGTTATCCTGTAGGGATTTCTGTTGACGCAAACGGTCTTCATTGTAATGAAATAACCGTTTGATAAATAAATAGATGACCAATACATTCACCAGGGCGAATCCATAACCTAAGAGTGTGCGATACCATTTTTGCCGCCGTTTTTCCTCTTCGCGCTGAATAGTCTGGATGGCTTCATTCAGATTGGTGGAGTTAAAAGGGGAGACCGCCATGATTTGACTCTGAGCATCCACCAGCATGGGCCATAAAACCATACGCTGTGCTGAAATAGAAAACTGGTTTACAAAGTCATCCCTCAGGCTGTCTAAAAATACCCAGGTGCAGCGAATACCCAGGGAGTCCGCTTCCTGCTGCCACGCCTGCCATTTATTATCCTCTACTCTATTTTCGGTGATCAACAGCCAGGGAAATTTAAGGGGCTCTTCCGTTTTAGGTAAATGCTGCCACGGCGGTTGAGTCTGATAGGCGGGTATAAAACCGATCAGCCAGGAATTTCCCTCCAGATCATCCTGCGCAGAAAATGCCGAACCATTTTGGTAATAAGCTCGAAAATCAGGCAGATACCCCCCCGGACTTAGTTTTTTGCGATACTGATAAGCCCGTTCCACCCGGTCCAGAAAAGGGCGATAACTGACCTGGCTGCGGTAATCCTCCAAGATCCATTGTAAGGATGAAATGTCCAGATTAAAATCGCTGATACAACGTTCCACCTGTGTGGTCATCAAATAATGTTTCGGGAAGTTGGTATAAAAATCCTTGGAGGA
>JAYRWN010000417.1:0-21151 GCA_041917975.1 Saprospiraceae bacterium
AGCTCCGGGAGTCAATCGTTATGGCATCATGATCAGCTATCCGACGCCCTCCTTACGGCAAGAATATGGTCCGGATAGCGTCGGAGTTAAATTAATAGGTCATGAATTAGTGTATAAACTTATTGATTCAGTAACCCAAAACTCTTGCTGGGGCCACATCCGCATAGAAGATAAAGCCCCCCCGGTAGTCACTTCCCGTAACGACACTATCCCGTGTTTGGACGCCTCTTATGCCTCTAGAATGCTGAGCATACAGACGGATGGTTGTGCGGCTGCTTATAATGCCGGACCGAGCGTAAAATTTATCAATTTGCGCTTTGAGGACTATACCTGCACCGAAAACGCCAATTACACCGGTCGCGTGATTCGTCATTACCGCGTCAGTGACCTGTGGAACAATACCGGAGATTATCACGACACGATTTACATCAAACGGCTGGTGATTACACCTGCTTCTTTTATTTGCCCGCCAAAAGATACTATGGTGGATTGTTCCAAGGTAGTCGATGCGGATGGGGATGGTAAAAAAGAAGATATTTTATGGTCTAAATTATTTTACACCGGTGCAGATGGCTACCAGCATCCTTACCCCACCAAAGGCCCGGATGCCTGGGGTGGCAATAATTCTGCTGAATGTCGCGAGGCTTTCCCCGCTCCCGGTATCAGATATGTGCATTATGTCCGCGCTAATCCGACTGATCTGGTACCCACAGTGCCCCGCGATACCGTCGTCTATATGATTGATCCCCTCCAGAGTGGAGGCAAATGTAACATCACCTGGAAATACGATGACATGGTCATTCCGTTATGCGGCGCCGGCTATAAAATCCGGAGAACGTGGGAAGTGTATGATTGGTGTAATAAAGTGGATACGCAATGCGTCCAGTGGATCAAAATTACGGATACTGTTCCGCCAGTCGTAGAGGGTGAAGATCATCTGGCCGTCGTGAAAGATGTGTGGACCTGCACAAACATTAATAGATCACAAAGTTGTGAATATAAAATGGTTAGAGATGACCGCCATACAGAATGTGATCATATAGATGACGGTAATTGTCCAAGTTGTATAACTATTCCACAACCGGGAGATGTGCGCTTACATTATGTCTTTAAAGATGACAACAAAAATTACGAACAGGACGAAGATGAATATTTAATACTTCATGATATCGGCCACGCCACGACTGATCCGCACGAATGTTCGGCCCATATAAACTTCCCTGACTTCAAATCCTGGTTGACCACCACCTCGTGTGAAAAAATTGTGAAGGTATTTTATACGGTTGAATATAATGATCCATCTCATCCCGGTAAAATCATTACCCAGCACGGAGAAGTTACCCCAGCTAAGTTCATCTATTTACCGGCCGGCTGGCATTACGTATTGATTACGTTCCGTGACGACTGCTGGAATGAAAGTTACTATTGGTGGAGAGTGGCTGTGCACGATGCTACACCGCCTACCCCAGTATGCGATGCTCATACGGTGGTTACCTTAAATGATGATGATAAACTTGACCCCAATGATGCCAAATATTGCTGGGCCAGAGTGTATGCCAAAGACCTGGACGACGGCAGTCATGATAATTGTTGCGAAGATTTACACTTTGCAGTGGCGCAAATGGACAGCATTGAACATTGGACCACCCATTGGGAAAATTATTTTCACGATTGTTTGGGTGAAACGGCTTTTTATGCCCACCAGCAAGAAATCAATGCACTTATTTCCGCCTGGATAGATTGTTTTGTCTTTGCTGAATATTTGGATGTTACCGACTGCGGTACCGAAAACCTGGTCTTGCGGGTGTATGAAAAATGTGGAGCACCTCATTACGACCCGCATTTGTTTAAGGGTACGGAACATCAGTGGTTATGTTATAACCTGTATGATGACTATGCCTGCTGGTATGCCTGGAACTTTGACCAGTACGCCACTGGTTATGCCAATCCACGCCCGAATTTGTATTGTAATTATACCAGCGGTTTTAAGTACGGATGGGAGGTACCTTATTTGGTATACCCTGATTACATTTGTCATTCTGAGGATCAAGCCTGGGAAGAACATCCTAACGGCCATGGGCCCTGGCATAACCTCGTATCCTGCTCTTTCGAAAGCGAGATATGTGATCCAACCGAAGGTCATATTAATTATAAAAACTGGAAAGCCCGGGTATCCGAAGAAGATCGTAATATCATCAAGGGCCTCAGCGAGCAGCGCTATTGGTTCCCGCACCTGTCTAACGATTGTATGATTGACCTGGAGAAACAGGACAAAATAGCTCCCATTTGTACGGTGCCTGCGGATGTAACTTTATATTGTGACGGGACGCCTTACAGCGGAACCATCATCTATGGCAAAGATAAAATAACTTATACTGGTGCAGATGACGCCTGGTTGTTCTGTGACCGCTCCGATAAAGAAAGAAGCGATTGTCCATTACATAACTCTACGGCTAATACATATTCCACCGGTATCAATGGATCTACAGATGGAGATAAGACGCTGGAATGGTGTTATAAAAGCGGACCTGTTAATGACCAGTATGGCCGTTACCAGGGCTACTATGGCGCTCAACCGGGCCATGGTGATGAAACGACCTGTCCCGCTTATGGTGACCACTTTTATAAGCCGATTTATTGTCGCCTGTGGTTATTATTAGATCAATTCGAAGATTCTACCGGTGCACGTATAGATCCTACGGACTATTTTGCCGATGACGAGGATGTCATCGTAAAAGAATGCAGCGGATACGATATAGACCATGTGGATTCAGGTGTGCTTAACGAATGTGGTGTCGGCACCTTGACCCGTACCTGGACCATCGTGGAAAAATGTGTGCCACACAGCCGCACCTATTGTTACCAGAAAGTGGAGGTCAAAGGTCGTTCGGATTTTGAAGTTTGTTTCCCCAAAGACATTGTCATCGAATGTGAAGATGCCGACGATATTTTACCGGAAGCCTTGGATGAAGAGTTTGGAAAATATAGCGGTACGCCAAAAATAACCGACGATGATTGTGAACTCATCGGTATTCATTATGAAGATGAAGAGTTTACTTTAGAAATCGGCATAGAGGGAGCGTGCCGGAAAGTGGTGCGGACCTGGACCATTATCGATTGGTGTGTGTATAATCCTGATGCACTCCATCATGCTCCGGACATTATACTGGATGATCGCGAAAACGCCGGATTGGATCGTGAATGTGTGATTCGTTGTTTGAAAGATGATGGTGACGGGTATGTGACCTACCGCCAGATCATCAAGATTATCGACCTTAATGCTCCGGTATTAACTTGCCCTACCGATAAAGAAATATGCAATACCAGCAGCGATTGTTTGGCTGAAGCCATCAGTTTACCATTGGGATCGGCTAGGGACGGCTGCACACCGGACGATGAACTCAGATACCGGTATTTGATTGAACATACCGAAACGAGTGAATATCATGCCGGCAATGGTAATGTATTTAATGGCACTCTGGGATTTGGTCATCATATTGTAACCTTAATCGCCAGCGACCGTTGCGGTAATGAAGATACTTGTTCCTTCCTGGTAGAAATACGCGACTGCAAGTTGCCGACACCGTATTGTTTGCGCGGTGTGGCTACCGTGTTGATGCCGAGTTCAGGTAGTGTAGAAGTTTGGGCTAAAGACCTGGATGCCAATAGTTTTGATAACTGTACGGATCAGGAAGATCTTCGTTTTACATTTGATGCAGCGGGCTTAGAACCCTCCCGGACTTTTACTTGTGCCAATATTCCTAACGGCATTGAGGCCCGGTTGAATGTAGATATCTACGTTTGGGACGAAGACGGCAATTCTGATTTTTGCCGTACGACCATCTTATTGCAGGATGGTGCCGGCAATATTTGTCCGAATGCCAGCCCCGGTCAGTTTACGGATACGCAAAGTGGACTGCAGTCTAATGCCATTGTTACAGCTAATGGAACGAAATCCACGTTAGTGGATGATCATACGGTGTACATCCGCAGTGATCAGGATGAATTACAAGAGATAAGCGTTGAAGACGGACGGGTGATGTTGTACCAAAATCAGCCCAACCCATTCAATGCCGAAACGTCCATCATGTTTTACCTGGAGGATAAACAACAAATTACTTTAAGAATACTTGACCTTCAGGGCAAACAAATCTGGCGCACACAAGGCCAATTTGACCGCGGCCTCCATACGGTAAAAGTAAATGAGGTGCTCAAAGGAATTCAAGGGATGCTCTTCTATGAATTGCAAACCTCAGAAGTGAATTACCTGCGCAAGATGATCCGAATAAATTAAAAACGTATAATTAACATCTTTACCCCGGACAGCCACCAGATTTAAACTGGTGGCTGTTTTAGTTTTATCAAAACATGAATTATGCTCTGATCAATATAATCCGACCTTTTCAGGCAAATCATTTTGCTGGACCAATTTTTAATTATTCTGAGAAAATCAAAGGAGAATTTCACCAAACATTATTGCACCGCCATGGAAGTCCTTTATTTTCCCGCGGATCACAAGGATTCCTGCAGAATTATTTGATATAGAAATTTTTAATTTCTTGTGATGAGTTTTTGACTATTTTGGGTCAGACAACCTGGCTGATCAATTAAAAAATAAATAAAATAAATATTAAATTCAAAAATAATTATCAAGCCAATTTTAAAAATTGTAGACTATTTATTTAATGTATTATAGTATTATCAATCATTCAAAGTAAACTCACCCATTTACATTGCGCACTCTCATCTTCATTTATTAGATTCCGACACCTGTAGCATAGAAAATAATTAAACAGAAATTTAATTCTTGAGAGCCCCTAACATAATTCAAATTAAATAGCTAAAACGAATTTAGTTTGTAGACGGTATAAATTTTATTAGGGTGAACTTATTCTATGTCCTCTGATTGTACACGGATTATTGCACCAGTCGAATTTTTCCCAGCCTAATTTTTTAATTTACGCTGCAAGAATTCTGCCGTACGGCTGAGCACTTCTTTCCAGTTGCGATGCAATAAAAAACCATGCACATCATCTGGCATAATAAATAATTCGTGCTCTATATTTCGTTGGCGTAAAGCTTCCACCAAATTGACGGATTCGCTAAAGGGAACATTGCGATCATCATCGGCATGAATGATTAAAACCGGTGATTTCCAGCCGTCCATAAAAGAAATAGGGGAGCTCGCCCTGGCTTTGGCCGCCAGTTCCGGATGGTCTAAGGCATTGTACTCCGGGTGAAAGTTTTTAATGATAGGATTCCAGTCGTACACCCCATGGATGTTCACTCCGGCCGCAAACAGATCAGATGCCCTGGCTAATCCAAGGGCGGTAAGATAACCGCCATAAGAACCTCCCCACAACCCTATTTTGCCCGCCTCTACATCAGCCCGTTGTTGTAAATATTTTCCCGCACCCAGCAGATCATTAAATTCACTGGCTCCGTCGGCTCCAAAGTTTTTAGCCTCGCGAAATTTTAGGCCATATCCCGTACCGCTGCGGTAGTTCAGGGATAACACCACAAATCCCTGGCTGGCGAGATATTGATTTAAGGCATAGGTGTGGTGATAATATTCAAGGTTATGAAACCCGAGGTACATTTGGCGACGTGAACCGCCGTGGGTGAATATGACTGCCGGATGTTTCATCCCGGCCGTATGGCCTGGGGGCAGGAATAATTGAGCCGGTGCCGACAGGCCATCTGTGGCCTGAATAGTCACTGCTTCCGGTTTGACCAAAAGAGTACTGGGAAATTTAGCCGGTTTGAGCTGAGGCGCCAGGTCGGTGATCTGCCCATCGGTAGATAAAAAAGAAGCCTGCGCCGGAGTGGTCGCCCCGGAAGCCATAAAAGCAATCCGTCCGCTCAACGTTTGCACCGGAGCCCATTCTATACCCTCGCCTTTAGTGAGTTGGGTTAAGGTGGCATCCGCCGGATTCACTTGCCAGATGTGCTGACGGTCAGCATCCTCCTGATTGGAGGAAAATAAGATGATATCCTGGTTAAAACTGGCCGAAACGTATTGTACTTCAAATAGCCCGGGGGTTAAACAGCGTGCTTCTCCACCACTGGCCGGTAAACTGTATAAATGCAGATAACCATCACCTTCCCAGGGGAACACCAGATGATCTCCACTCCAATACATTTGTTTGGCTGACCAAATATCCTGGTAAATGCTGCCGGGGCCTGACTTCGCCTGCCAGGCCTGGTAAACGCTATCGGTCACCAAATCGGCCACCTGGATGGACCAGGGTATTCCCTCCGGACGGGCGATAAATAGATACACTTGCGATTCGTGCGGTTCGCGGATAAAGGCTATTTTGCGGCTGTCCGGTGACCACACCGGATGATGATCATGATCCAGTGAAGGGCTGAGATATTTTATGGTGCGGCTGGTGCTGTGGTATACGCCCACATAACTGTGATCACCCCGCTGCGACACGAAAGCCAGTTGTTTGCCATCTGGAGACCACACCGGTTGCATGACCTGCCCACGGATGGTAAAAAGTTGCTTGCCCGGCGTTTTGTCTTGCAGACTTTTAGTGTATAACATCCCCTGGCGGAGATACAAGAAGGAACGGCCGTCCGGGTTCAGGATGGGCTGCGATCCCGTGATGATGTGGCGTTGATTTTTACCCTGGAGGTCGATGAACCAGATGTCCCGTGTTGGCCAATCGGCTGGGCTGGTGGGTGCCGGAATTTCTCCTTGCCGGTTGGGCGCACCGCCTCGTACAAACAGTAGGCCGCTGGCATTAGGTAAAAGCATGAGGTCTGTGATCTCCTGGCCATCATCTTTGTCGTAAATGGTGAGTTTGCGGGCTTTGTCCCCCGGACGGTCGGTGTACATGATGTTGCGGGCGCCCCGCTCATTGATCACCCAGGCTAAACCACCGCCGTAAGGGGCCGCAGTGAGTTGGGTAGGGAAAGGGGCACTGAGCAGGTCATCTAATTTTACCGCTGGCTGTGCCGTAAGGACTGCGCTCAAGGCCAGCGAATACACAAGGCTGAAGAAGGTGCGCCGAGGACATCTGATCATATTGTTCATCAATTGAGGGGATAATTGGTCCGTAAAAGTACTAATTTGAAAAGCTTTACTATAAATGATTTTTTTGGACCATAGGCTATCGTGAGGTAACTTGACGGAAAATTTCTAGCATTTATCGTAAATTGTTGGGGCTCGTTAGCTTAACGGCCAGATTTGAAAGATGAAAAAAAACATAAGCCATGGCAGAAATTCGTATCAATGGTAATTTTTGGGTCGGCATATTAGTAATGGCCGCCGTGTTTTTAGGTTTGTTTTTTCTGGCCAAAGGACTCTTCGTCATTTTGTCCTGGATAGCGCCGGTTTTGCTTATCGCCACCGCTGTGCTTAGGTATCAGGTTTTTATTGACTTTGGCAAAGCCATTTATAAGCTATTAAAACATCAGCCTCTGTTTGGTATTGCCGCCATTATCCTCTCCATCGTTGGACTTCCTTTTTTAAGCCTTGCTTTGTTCGGGAAAGCTTTATTGGACCGCCGGATCATTAAATTTCAACGTGACCGGGAGAAGTCTATCCATGGAGAATTAGTAAATTATGAAGAGATGGATCTGCCCCAGCCGGAAAAACAGCGACCGTCTCCTGCGGATACTGATTATGATAATCTGATTAAATAATTAGCTCCAGACTCACTCGTGGTCACCGCCTATGAGGTGTTGTTTATGGCCGGGTTTCTGACCCTGGGCTTTTATTTGGCCTGGATCATCTGGTTAATCGGTCAATGGCGCCGCCCAAATGCCGTCGTATCTAGGCCACCTGGTGTGGAATCTCTGAGTACCGTAGTTATTGCAGCACGCAATGAATCCGCCGGATTACCAGGACTGATGAACTGTCTGGCGACCCAAACCTTTAACGTGCCGGTTGTTCTGGTTGATGATCATTCAACTGATGACACTGCTCAATTAATAAAGTCCTGGCCTTTAGTGCATTATATCAGCTTGCCACCTCATCAGCAGGGCAAAAAGGCCGCTTTGAGCGCAGCCATTGCCGCCGCTGAGACTCCTTTTATCCTGTCTACCGATGCCGATGTAATCCTATCGCCGGGATGGTCGTTGTTGCTGACGGAGCGTTTGGCCGGAGGGGCCCAGGCGGTTACCGGACCGTTGTTGATCCCGGAAGGCCAGGGTTTATTGCATAGATTACAACAATGGGATTTATTATCCTTTGTGGGTATTACTGCCGCCGGACTAAAAAGTGGGCTATATGTCCTGGCCAATGGTGCAAACATCGGTTTTTCCAAGCAGGCTTTTCAGGAGACCGGAGGATATTCTGCTCATCAGCATTTTCCGGGTGGCGATGATGTATTTACCGTCGCTGCCATAGCCAGGCGCTACCCCGGTCGCACGGTTTATCTGCAGGACCCGGAAGCTAGTGTATTTACACGACCGCAATTATCGTGGCGTGCGCTGTTTATGCAGCGGAAACGGTGGGGTGCAAAACTGTCGGCCATGGCGCAGCCCTGGTTATGGGTTTTGGTCAGTACCATCTTGGCTTCCCAACTTTTTTGGGTTATATTTTTCCTGGCGGCCTGGATAAAACCCGTTTTTTGGATCTATTTCATGCTTTATAGCGCCCTCAAGTTGAGTTTCGAATATAGATACTTAAGTGAGCTGGCCCGATTTGCCCGCCTGTCCTTACGCTGGTGGGATCTGTTATGGTTAAGCCCGGTGCATGGTTTGTTTTTGTGGATCACTGCATTGGTGGCCGTGTGGCCGGGAGGGTATCACTGGAAAGGTCGGCGATTCTCCTGACTTGTCATCAACTCTGGGTGATTTTCGTCATTTATTGGATGATTATCTGTTGAGCCTGGTCTTGCTGGTTGGTATATTAACCGCAATTGATTATTTTTACCTGCCCTAAAAATTTAGCAACGTTTAATTATTTTGTCTCTCTTAAATTATAATAAATGAGTGAAAATACCTCGAAAACTTCCAATGGACGGCCTAAAGGAAATAAAACCGAGCCTTTTATCGACTTGGTGCTACCTGTTGAAGAACAAGATCCGATCCTGGAGGATGGAATGGATACGTCCGTGACTTTACGTGAATTGACCAACCTGAAAACCAAGCAGGAACTGCGTAACCTGTTTAAGAAAAACAACGCCAATCCTACCGAATTGATGACCACCATCCGGTATGAGGAAGAAATCGAAAAACTGCAGATCGAATTAGTCAAACTACAGCGTTGGGTTCAGGCCAAAGGCAAGCGGATCGCCATCTTGTTTGAGGGACGGGATGCTGCCGGCAAAGGAGGCACCATCCGCCGTTTTACCGAACACCTGAATCCCCGGGCCATGCGTGTGGTGGCTTTGCCCAAACCTACCGAAGAAGAAATGGGCCAATGGTATTTTCAGCGTTATGCCCGCCAATTACCAAATAAAGGAGAGATGGTTTTTTTTGACCGCAGTTGGTATAATCGGTCGGTGGTGGAACCGGTGAATGGCTTTTGTAGCAAACAACAATACGAGACGTTTATGCATCAGGTCCCCGAATTTGAACATATGCTTTATGAAGACGGGATTACCATCATCAAGTTTTGGTTTTCTATTTCCAAAGACGAACAATTGCGCCGCTTTAAGTCGCGTCAGGCCAATCCCCTCAAACAATGGAAATTGAGTCCGGTAGATATGAAGGCTCAGGAGATGTGGGATAATTACACGAAATACAAAGAAGACATGTTCAGTCAAACGCATAATTCGTTTAGTCCGTGGATCATCGTCAAAGCTAATAATAAACGGCGGGCCAGACTGGAAAGCATGCGTTATGTGTTGTCCTCCATTAATTATGACGGTAAAGAATCCTCCAAGGTGTCGATACATCCTAATCCCAACATCATCACCCGTTTCCACCGTCACGCCGCTTCGGTAGATTAAAGAATAGGCGGCGCGACCCAAAAGGATGACCAGCGGAACTGGCATGGATGGACATTGATCTATTAGCAGGGGTTCACTTATCTTAGGCCGTGGGGGCTATATTTGTATCTTTCTTATTCCCTTTTTTAGGATGTTCTGCAGGAGTATTTCGTTTGTTTTTGTTTAGTTTTTCCAGAGTAGTGATTAATTTTTTTAGCAGTTTTTGTTCATCTTGTTCGGCATAGGCCAGGGCTTCTTTTTGGTCGGGAAATTCCTCTTTTAAGAGCCGGAGGTAATTCACCCGGTCGTGCCATTCACCCAGGTCTTTTTGCAGTTCCTCCAGTTTGCCGGGGACAAAAAATTTATGTTTAGGCCATTTGGCGCCGGGAATTTCCTGCAGATATAATAGTCGTTTGATTTCTATGCGGGCCGGATGCAGGTTATCCTGGTCCTCCGGGTGTTGCAGCAACTTTTCGACATGTTTAAATTTTTCTTCCAGGTATTGAATGATGGCTTTGCGGTCCAAAGACGTAGGGACCACCTGGATAAGGCGCTGATAAAAACGGATGATCTGCCGATGCTGGCGGTAGTCCTGATTAAAGGATTTGATCATCTCCTGCAGGGGAGACCAGTCCTTTTTAGGTAAGGCCAGGTGCGCATCTTTTAAATAAAGGTGTAACAATTGATGACTGCGGATTTTTCCGGTGGCACGGTATATATTTTTAAATGGTCGCCAACGGATACAGGCGGCTTGCGTATTCCCCTGTGCGGCGATGAACTCCAGCCAGGCCTGGATGCGTTTTTTTGCCACCCGGAATTGATGTAATGCTTCCGCATCCGCGATCTGCTTAAACGCCGCTAATTCTTTGAGCATCACCCCCATCCAGTGATTCAGATAGCTGACCTGGTCTTTCTTTTTCATGAACCCAAATATAAATCTAAAGCCGGCAAGTGTAAGAAATGTTGAAGAGCAAACATTTTTTTATCAATATCTTTACCACTGCCGTTGATGATTAACACCATCGGCACCTGCTCGGCCGATCTGTTTAACATGAAGATCAACTACCACACCGCTAACGCTGCCCTGGGCGCCACGGGGCTTTATAACGGGAATATTTCGACATTATCAACGATAGGAATTCTTTACGTGTCAAATATGGAATTAATTTTTGACCGGCCTTACCCCCTAAAAAACGAACACCGTTAGCTCTTTTGATTTTCTAGTAGTTATTAACCTTTAGTTCTTAGTCCATAGTTCTTAGTTCTTAGTCCTAGTTCTTAGTTCTTAGTTCTTAGTTCTTAACCCTTAATTCTTAGTTCTTATCTTTTAACTTTCACCACCGCCATTTCATCGCCCACGCTTATGGTTGCACCGGCTTCCGACAGGAGTTTTAAATACACCCCCAGCCAAATGTTTTTATCCCAAAAGCGGTACGAAGCCAGCGTGCGGATGGGTTCCGGGCCGGCCGTGCCGTGTTCCTGATCTACATTGATGAGTTTGCATTTATAACACGGATCAGTGACTTTAAAGTGGGCCGGGCCAATCCTGAGCTCATCCCACTGATCCTCCACCGACGGTGTACCTCCGGTAAAGACTATGTTTGGACGAAAACGATTCATGCGGATGGGCTGGGACAGCTTGCCGTTCAACTCTTCCAGGGCGGACTGTCCATGTAATAGGTATTGATGACCCTCGGTGAATAAAGTGGATGATTGAGGTGCATTTTTTACCGGCCTGGATTGGCTGGGATTGACACGGACCAGGGTCGCTTCTACGGCCAGTTTTTCTGAAAACCACCGCTGATAAATGTCCGCTTCCCGGAGCGCCAGCAAGGGTTCTTTCCACAGGTACACCTGGATGGAAGATAGGCCGGTGGTTGCAAACGGAAGATCAATTTCTTCTCCGGCATAACGTACCGTAACCCCTTCCGTATGCATGATCACATCCATCAGCGCCATCCGGGGAACCTCGCGCTGGGTCAGACAACGCTGGTGCTTGTCGATCAGCATCCAATACCGGTCATAACGGAATCCGGTGGCGGTAAGCGGGGCAGAGGTGAGGCTGATGCCACCTAATGATTTGATCGGGTACACATAAAGTCCGGATACCTGGAAGTCCATAAGTCACGTATTTAGGTTTCTAAAATCTGCAATATTACGCTAATCGACCAGCTTAGCCCTTTCTTCCGGTGATGATTTAACACCAGGATCGCTTTGATTTTCTACCTTTAGTAAAACTCTCCGGTTATGCTGCGTTTTGTATTATTTTTACTTGGCTTATACTTCGTGGAGCCGCTTGCCGGCCAGGTGCAGCTGGCGGGCATTCCATTTGCCCTGGCTTGGGACAACGAACCATTGCGTTTCAGTGTTGATAACGGTTCGTTATCTATGACCGCCGGGCCGAAGACCGACCTGTTTCGCGATCCCAGCGTCACTTACAACACGGATAATGCTCCGAAGTTATTATTTCAGCCGGATGATGACTTTGTGATATCTGCTGCTATACGTCATGATTTCCGGAACAAATGGGATGGAGGAGCCCTGGTGCTTAAGGCGGACAGCCTGCATTGGGTGAAATTTTGTTATGAAAAAGATTATACCGGCGCCCGGCGGGTGGTAAGCGTGGTCACCAAAGGCATCTCAGATGATTGTAATGCGGTGTCCTTCAAGAACAAACGCATCTATTTTAAAATGGCTAAGGCCAGTCCGGTGCTGACTCTCTATATCAGTAAGAACCAACGGCGTTGGTTATTGGTGCGTCATTTGCATTTTCCGGCAACATCTGGCCTACGGGTGGGATTTTTGGCGCAATCCCCCACCGGATCTGAAAATACCGTAGTTTTTTCCGACATCCGCTATGAAAAAAAACGCATCAGCGACCCTTATACCGGCATGTGAGCGTTTATTTTTGCTTTTGGGAATGGGCTTAACGGAACTACATACTTTGGCAGAAAACTTTAGTGTGATGTCTATTTTTACTTCTAACAAGTTTTATCTTGGGTGATGCTAATAACCATGCACCAGAATATGGTCCAACATTTATCCTTCGGGTTCATCATTTTCTTCGTTTGGGGGTGTGGTCCGGCATTACCACCAGAGGTGCAGATGGCTATGGACCTTTTACCGGAACGTATAGACTTTAACCGACAGGTCAAACCTTTATTGGCTGACCGGTGCTACGTCTGTCATGGTCCTGATATTGGAAAACGCGAAGCGGGTTTGCGCCTGGATGTCGCCGAATATGCCTATGCCGAATTGCCCGAAAACCCTGGTCGCCGGGCCATCGTGCCGGGGTCTCTGCGCCGCAGCGAGCTGGTGGCGCGCATTTTATCCACCGACCCGGACTACCGCATGCCGGCCGAGGAATCACATCTGGTATTAACTGCCCAGGATAAAGCGGTGTTGCTCAAATGGATCAGGCAAGGGGCTGATTATCAACCCCATTGGGCTTTTATAAGACCCCAGGCACCCGACCTGCCTGATCAGGTAACCAACTCTGGGGTGATCGATTATTTTATTCACCAAAATTGTATTGCCCAAGGCCTGTCACTACAAGCCGAAGCAGATAAAGAGACCCTGCTGCGCCGGCTGAGTTTGGACCTCACCGGCCTTCCGCCCACCCCGGAAGAACTGGACATATTCCTGGCGGACCGTACTCATGACGCTTATGAAAAACAAGTGGACCGTCTCCTAGCCTCACCACATTTTGGTGAGAAAATGGCCGCAGAATGGCTGGATGTAGCCCGTTATGCGGATACCCATGGGTACACGGTGGACCGGGCGAGAGACATGTCGCCCTGGCGGGACTGGGTGATCCGGACCTTTAATGCCAATATGTCCTACAGCGACTTCATTACCTGGCAGCTGGCGGGCGATTTATTACCCAACCCAACGCGGGAACAACTGATTGCCACCGGATTTAACCGCAACCACCAGCATAACATGGAAGGGGGCATCGTGGAAGAAGAATTCAGAGTAGAATATGTGGCGGACCGCGTTAATACCAGTGCACAGGCGTTTATGGCGCTAACGGCCGGCTGTGCACGTTGTCACGATCATAAGTTTGATCCATTTACTCAAAAGAATTATTATGAACTATTTGCTTTTTTTAATCAGGTGAAAGAAGCCGGACAAATATCCTGGGACAATGCTATGCCGGTGCCCACGCTTTTACTGACTGATTCAGTTAAAGAAAAAATTATTCAGTTTCTCACTCAAAAAGAATCCCAGCAAATACAACAAATAAAGGACCTTGAAAAAAATACAACCCCGAATTATTTATCCTGGTTGTCCTCCGGCGGGCTAAAACAAATTCCGGCTAACCCGCAGAAATATGCCGGATTATTGGCCTATTATCCGTTGACCGGGGGTAATTTGATTAACCGGGCCAATCCCACTCAGAAGGGTAAGATGTTTCGCGAAGGAAATACGCCGGAACAGCCTAAGTTTGCGCAGGATGAACAGCCGGGGGCGTTATGGTTGGATGGAGACACCTGGTTAGATATTAAACCCACCGGAAAATTCCGGCGAAGCGATCCATTTACCATAGCCTTATGGGTAAAAATTCCCGCCTCCTTAAAAAAAGGGGTTTTATTTCATCAGGGCAGCATGCATTTAACCTATAATTTCAGGGGCTTACATCTGGCCCTGGAAGACGACCGTCTGCAATTGTTGATGGCCCACACGGCGCCGTATAATGCCATCATTCAATATACTCAAGCGGACATTCCCCGCGATAAATGGTTGCAGGTCACCGTGACTTACGATGGCAGCAGCCGGGCCCAGGGCTACCAATTGTATTTGGATGGGCAGCGCGCAGCGCTGGACGTTGATCAGGATTTACTTTATAAAGACATTGTTTTTGAAAACAGCGCGGGGCAGCCTGCCTTACAATTTGGAGCCTGGGAGCGCGGCAAAGGTCTTGAAGGCGGTAAAATTCGCGATATTTATGTCTATAACCGCGAGCTGACCCCATTGGAAATTAACGGATTGGTGCAAGTGAAAACCCTGGATGCCCTAAGGAAAGCCGATCCCCAAAATATACCACCCGATTTATCATCCCAGCTCCAGGTTTATCATCAGGTGGTGATGAATAAAACGCGTTTTGCCGCCCTGCAGAGTTTAAAAATGATCCGCCGGGCATTACATGATTCCATTGAACCTGTCCCGGAAATGATGATCATGCAAGATATGCCGGAAGGACGAAAGACCTACCTGCTGGACCGGGGGCTATATGATGCACCAAAAGACGAAGTCCAGCCAGGGGTGCCGGAATATTTGTTGCCCTTTCCGGATGATTATCCGCGCAACCGGCTGGGTTTGGCCCAATGGCTTACCCATCCCGACCATCCGCTTACTGCCCGGGTGGCGGTCAACCGCTTCTGGCAGAACATTTTCGGGCGCGGCCTGGTCAGCTCCGCTGAAGATTTTGGTAACCAAGGCCAGTTGCCTTCACATCCGGAGCTGTTGGACTGGCTGGCCATTTATTTCCGGGAACAAGGTTGGGATGTTAAAAAACTGGTGAAATTACTGGTCATGTCCGAAACGTACCGGCGCTCCTCGGTAGCTGATGAAGCGGGGCTGGAAAGAGACCCGGAGAACATCTGGCTTGCGCGAGGGCCGGCACAACGACTGACGGCTGAGATGCTGAGAGATAATGCGCTGGCGGCGAGTGGTCTGTTGAATAAACACATCGGAGGTCCCAGCGTTTTTCCTTACCAACCGGAAGGACTGTGGAGCATTAATGGGGGAACATACCGCGTAGACACGGGTCAAAATGTCTACCGGCGGGGGCTATATACCTTCTGGAAACGTTCAGTGCCTAATCCTACCCAGGCCACCTTCGATGTGGGCATTCGCACGAATTGTACGATGACCAGACAAAAAACCAATACCCCACTGCAAGCCTTGGTATTGCTTAATGAACCCACGTTCGTCGAAGCAGCCCGCGTAATGGGAGAAAAGATGGCCCGACAAAAAGATCCGGCGACGGCTATTACCTCCGCCTTTAGTGCACTGACCGGACGCAGCGTATCAGATGCGGAACATAAAATACTACTGGATTTATTTAACCAACAAGCGGCTGAATTACAGGACCCTCAGAAAGCATCCGGCTGGCTGAAAGCGTCCCCTCAGGCGCTGCCCAAAGAGATTAACCGGGCCGAGGTGGCGGCCTATGCGGTGGTCGCCAGCACCATAATGAATACTGATGCGACCATCACCAAACGATAAATATGGATAAGAAAGACTTCCTGGCTCAAGAAAGGGCGCGAATAAACATGCTGGACCGCCGGACATTTTTGACCAAAACATCGCTGGGGTTGGGCGCTATCGCCCTGGGCGGTTTGTTTAATCATTCCGTTAACGGTCAGGTCAGCCAACCGTTGCCGGAACCTGATGCGTTGAGTTTTCCTAATTTCTTGCCTAAGGCAAAACGGATCATTTATTTGTTTCAAAGCGGTGGCCCGTCTCAGTTGGATTTATTTGATTATAAGCCGGAGCTGGTGAAATATCACCGTCAGCAACTTCCGGACACGGTGCGTCAGGGACAGCGGTTGACGGGCATGAGTGCCGACCAGACCTCTCTGCCGGTAGCGGCTCCCATTTTTAACTTCCAACCGTATGGACGCAGTCAGACCTGGGTGAGTGAATTGATGCCGCATACCGCCCGTGTAGTGGATGACCTCTGTTTTATCCGCACGGTATACACCGAGGCCATCAACCATGATCCTGCCATCACCTTTTTTCAGACGGGACATCAGATTGCCGGACGTCCTTCCTTAGGGGCCTGGATGAGTTACGGATTAGGTACGGATAATGAAAACCTCCCCATGTTTATCGTCCTGGTTTCCAAAAATGCCGTCAGCGACCAACCCCTTTATGCCCGGTTGTGGGGCAATGGTTTTTTGCCTTCTCAGCATCAGGGGGTTCAATTCCGCTCGGGCCGCGATCCCGTATTGTTCCTGAATAATCCGGAGGGGTATACCACCCAGGACCGGCAGCAGATGTTGGACCACTTACGGCAATTGAACGAACTGCAATTTGACGCCTATCATGACCCGGAAATCACCACCCGCATCGCACAATACGAGATGGCCTTCCGCATGCAAACGTCGGTGCCGGAGGTGATGGATATGTCCGGTGAACCGGAGAGCATTTTCGAACTTTATGGCCAGGAAAGTCGCGATCCGGGCACCTATGCGGCCAATTGTTTATTAGCACGGCGTCTGCTGGAAAAAGGGGTGAAAATGGTGCAATTATTCCACCAGGGCTGGGATCACCATGGCTCCTTGCCCGCCGGCATTCGCAACCAATGTCTGAAAACGGATCAGGCCACCGCTGCCCTGATCCGCGATCTGAAACAGAGAGGCATGCTGGAAGATACCCTCGTAGTGTGGGGCGGAGAGTTTGGGCGTACGGTATATTCACAGGGGAAATTATCCGCTGATAATTATGGCCGCGATCATCATCCTAAATGTTTCACCATGTGGATGGCCGGAGCAGGGGTTAAAGCGGGCTTGAGTTACGGAAAGACCGATGATTTTGGGTATAATATCGTGGAAAACCCCGTGCATATTCATGATTTCCATGCCACGCTGTTGCATTTATTTGGCATTGATCATGAAAAATTAACCTATAAATATCAGGGCCGCCGGTTTAGACTCACCGATGTAAGCGGACAAGTGGTCAAAGATATTTTAACCTAATTAAATTAAGGATCGCATGCCAGAAATCATCGGCCATCTGCATCCCTTAGTGGTGCATTTACCCATTGGTATTTTACTGCTGGCGGTTTTATTTATATTTCTTGGCCACAGTCCTAAATATTATTTTGTGCAGGCAGTCGTGCCTTTAATGTTGTGGTTAGGTGCGATAAGTGCTATGATCGCTTGTATCACCGGGTGGTGGTTAGCCTGGAATGATGAACATACGCAGGCGGAAGTATTACCGCATCAATACGCAGGGTTTATCACGACCGGATTAGCTTTTTCCTTGGCTTATGTTTTTTCGAAATTACAAGCAAAAAAAACAAAATTTTCTCGATGGGTTAATCCGCTGATAAGTGTTTGTTTAATTGTGGGAATAATCATTACCGGACACCGCGGCGCACTGATGACTCACGGAGAAAATTATTTATCCTTTAATCCTGAGTTGCAGCAGAACTCTTCTGCACCGGTTGCTGATCCTCTCCTTTTTCAACACGTGATCAGGCCGCTATTACAAAAAAAATGCACCAAATGCCATCAGGAGCGCAAACGGAAAGGTGGCCTGGCCCTGCACACACTGGAGGCCGTACTGAAGGGAGGAAAAAACGGCGCAGTGATCACGCCAAATATGCCGGAACAAAGTGAATTGATCCGCCGCATTTCTTTACCTGCGGACCACGAAGAATTTATGCCCAAAGGCAGTAAAAAAGCTTTAACCGCTGACGAAATAAAATTATGCACCTGGTGGATCAGTCAACAAATAAATCCCCCGGATATTTCTTTGGCTAAGCTGACTATTTCCGATTCAATCCAAAAAATTATATTAAAACAACTTCCGTATTTAAAGGCTATTTCTGCGTCCGGTTCAGCAGAGACGGAAATAAATACCATGCAGGCACCACCGGCGCAGGCAACCGATCTGGAGATCTTACGCACAGCAGGATTCCGGATTAAATTAATCCACCGTCAACCGGATTTATTAGATGTTGTATTACCTGCCGGCTCAGCCCATGCGGACGGAGAAATTGGTGAGAAAATAAAGTTGTTAAATAAAATTAAGGATAATATTTATTGGTTGGATCTTTCTAATTTGGAATTGACCGATGAGCACGTCAGGCTCCTTCCCCAATGTAATAATTTACAGCAATTGAATTTATCGCAAAATCTAGTGACGGATGCCCTGGGTGCAAAACTGAAGACGTTACCTCGTATGCGCAGTCTCATGGTGCATCACACGTTGATTACGTCCCGCCTCTTGGATGAAATAAACACAATTGAATCCTTAAAAAAAGTGTTTGTGTGGGGTACTGCAATTTCTGCCGCGGATACTTTGAAAAACTTACATTTTGAGGTAGTTTTTGGAATGAGTAATTAGAAATATTGAGATTAGGGTCTTATCAATAAAATGTTGAAAATAAATGGTAAAATAATTCATGTCCTTTCGATTTATTTATATTAGTAAATCTAATAACCCATTGGCAAATGACAAGGACCTATGTCATGCAGAACATACACGTAGTTCGGCCTTATTCATTTTAGCTGAAAAGGGTTCAAAAATCCGTTAAGAACAAAATACTATTTTAACTTCTCCTTTTAATTAACTAAATTCAGGCAAAAATCACTTTAGAATGATGGTGAAGTATTTTTTTGGAATGTTTTTGGTATGTCTGCAATTCGGTATCGGTGCCCAGCAAATTTCGAAAGACTACCTGCTGTTGTTAACCCGGGAATGGACTGGCGAACGTTTTGAGGATGGCCGGCCCAAAGTATCTGACGAATATTTAAAACGCATGAAACTGGTTACCATGGAGGAAGCCTGGGCTGTCTTGCGCAACGAAGGATACCACCACCAATATGAAGATGGCTGGCTGGTCATCCATCCGGACAGTGTATTAGTCGGGCGCGCCTTAACCGCCACCTTTATGCCCGGACGACCAGATGTGCAGAAAGCCATCGATGATAAAGGACACCAGCAGGATGGCCGGATCAAATCCCAAAACGCCTGGCCGGTACAAATGTTGGTGCCGGGAGATGTGTATGTGGCGGATCAGTTTGAAGCCCATGTAGATGGTCCAACCGTCGGGGACAACATCGGCAATGCCATCTACGCCAATTCTGGTAATGGGATCGTCTACAACGGGGCCATCCGGGACATCGCCGGGCTAAAAGAACTGAGCGGGTTTACGGCCTACGTACGCAGCTACCATCCTTCGCACCACCTTAACGACCCCAATAACCGGTTAAATACCACCCTGGTGGGATTAAACACACCCACCCGGATTGGAAAAGTCATGGTGATGCCCGGCGATGTGGTTCTCGGACGCGACGGCGGCGTGATTTTTATTCCCCCACAATGCGTAGAAAAAGTAGTCACCACCTCCGAGATCGTACGCCTGCGTGACATGTTCGGTCACCAGCGGTTGCGCGAGAAAAAATACACCGCCGGACAGATCGACAATCGCTGGACGGACGACATCGAAAAGGATTTTTCACAATGGTTAAATGAGCATATCGATAAACTGCCCGTACCCAAAGAACAAATTCAGAAATTTTTAAAAACCAGAACCTGGTAAAAATTTTAAAAACACAAGTCATGCAGGTAAAACTTCACCGCCGCGATTTTTTGAAAAAAAGTGCCCTTCTGGGAGCTCTGGCACCGGGCTTGTCGTTCGCGAACGGCTACACCCAGGCCATAGAGCGTACCCCGCTGTCTTCTGCTCCGAGTGATCTGAAAATAACCAACGTGACCTGTGCTTTTATCCGGGGCGGGAATAGCGTCTTTGTCAAAATAGACACCAATCAGGATATCTATGGGTTGGGCGAAGGAGTGGATGCCACGGTGGGATCTACCCATTTGGTGCAGCGTTTCAAACGTATGCTCCAGGATAAGAACCCGCTTAATGTGCATCAACTGTTCGAAGAGATGCGCCGCGCCGGCGTATTTGGCGGGGCGCAGGCCGGCATGTATGTGGCCACCTTGTCCGCCGTGGAGTCCGCCTTATGGGACCTGGCCGGCAAAGCACTAGGATTGCCTGTTTATCAATTGTTGGGCGGCAAATTCAGGGACAAAATCCGCGTATATTGTGATACCGCTTTGTACCAGAATAATTTGCCGACACCGGCCGATTTTGCCGAAAATGCCAAAATGGCCAAGGATATGGGCTTTAATGCCATCAAATTCGATTTGGATCAGCGCAACGATCCCAGTAAATATGATTTGTACAATTGGACGGCCAGCCCAGGCGAACTGGAACGGATGTACAACCAACTGGCGGCGGCCCGGCAGGCGGTAGGACCCTATGTGGATATCTGTGCGGATATGCACGGCCGCTACGACACCACCACCGGGGAGCGGGTGGCCAAGATGGTCGAACCCTTGAACCTGATGTGGCTGGAAGAACCTATTCCCGCCGAGAATATTGATGCTTATCAAAAAATAACCGCGTCCACCAGTACACCCATTTGTGCCGGGGAAAATACTTATTTAGCTTACGGTTTCCGCGAGATGCTGGAAAAAGGGGCCGTCGATATTATTATGCCGGATTTACAAAAGGCTGG
>JAYRWN010000418.1:0-14179 GCA_041917975.1 Saprospiraceae bacterium
CCCACCGATCATAAAACCCTGGTGAATTTTTACAATAAAATCAAACCCGACCAAATGGGCTGGAAACCGGTTATCGCCCAGGGCATCAAAGAAGGAAGCATTCAAGCCGGCCAGGTCACCCACGGTGAATTACCCTTACAAGTCCTGTGTATGGTCATCGGTTGTTTTACCGTCTATGGCGCGTTGTTTGCGCTCGGTTTCTGGATCTACGGGCAGACCACTACCGCGCTGATCTCCGGTGTAATTGCTGTAGCGGGCACCTATTTTTTAATTAAAACCTGGAGTAAGGTAGCGGGAAGTAAATAAGCGAGAGTTTGAGTGTGGACGTGCGAGTTTGAAAGTTGTTGTGCGCAAGGGTATTGGTTGAATTCGAAAGGATATCTATTGTTTATTCCCAGGTTGGGTAACATACCGATTTAAATTCTTCGTCTTTGGTAATTATTTTAGGTGGCATTAGATTATTTTCTGTCATCGTCGCTTTGCCGTTAACGGTTCTGTGATATGGAGCGGACACAGCGATAGCGACTCTAATCTCATATCACTTGTTAGGTGCAGATCTTACGTTGGTTTTAAATATTGTTTGGTAGTTAAACACTGCATAATTCTTGATTTTACTTCATTTAGTATATCAATTGAAAGTGTAAAGAGAGTATTAAACTCATCCTCTTCAATTCCAGCTCTTGACTCGCCGTGAGCAATTTTATTTCTCTTATTTAGCAATCTATTGATTGTTGGGTTTTTATCTTCAAATAATTTGTGGTCAAGGCCAATACTGAATAGGAGTTTGCTAATTACTTGAGGTTTTAAATTTGATTCTGTGTCAATGATGCTTCCAGGAATCTTTACTTTGAGGCTCAACTTTGTATCTAGGTCTTCTAGAAAGTGGACGGATCTAGCAAATCTATGAAGTTTTGTATCATCAGGTAAGGCATTTTTGAATATATTACTTTTGCTTTCAGGATTTCGTAATGCTTCAAATAAATCATTAAAGGAACAAGCTAGAATTGTTGCCGTAACATCCCGACACTCTAAATTTTCATTATTTATTGTGGTAATGTACAAATCAAAAGAAAATTTCGTAAAGCCTTCAAAATGTGCATAAATCATTAGCAAAGCGGCTCTTCTAAGTTTCTTCTTTTCAGCATCTCCTTCTAATAATTCAATTTGATTATTGAGAAATCTTAGTTCATCCTGCCTCCAAGCAAGCTCTTCTTCAATTTGTGTCCAAAGTTCTGGTAAGTTCATAAAATATTGTCTTGAACATATTGTATTCGATGAGCAAGTGAACCTTTTGAATTTTTACCACCTCCAGTTGTTAATTCAATAAATTCTTGATTTAATTTTATTTCTAACGAGTTTACTTTAATAGTTTCAATTTGAGTCATATTAGCAAGGTCGATTTCAGAAAGATGATTTTGTATACCAATGGTGAACGCCTCAAATTGATAAACTCCAATTGAATTAGTTATAGCGTCTCTCTTCTTATTGGCAAAACCAAATGCTTTACTTGCATGTGTCTTGTTTAAGATTGAAAAGGTTTTTTCGAAGTCTAACCTGTTAGTTTCATAGTCAAATGGAATATCACCAGTTGTTACACCCTCCATAAACTCTGTTAAAAAATCTGCCACATCGTGTACGAATGAATCCTTCCAAACCTTTATTGCAAAAAAACGCAAAACCAATTCATGGTTGTATGAACCTAAAATCTGTTCTTGGGTTAAATTAGAAGTTGTTTCTTTAAAATCTTCATTATTCTCTGCAAGATCTATTATAAAATCATTAAAAGTTGAATCTAATAATCTAATGGTACAATTTCGAAGCTGCTGAGTAGTCAATAATATTCCTCCTGTATTTAGCCGTTTAAACATATGGTATTTGAATTTTGGATCACTTCCCTTTCTGACTACCTCAACTCTAACAAATGATCGTTTCAAACGAATTTGCAGAGCCGTAGGTAAGTTATCATATGTTTTCCCGTTCAAGTCGGAAATAATATCGCAATCACTTAAGATTAAATAATCTCCAATGTTCACTGCTGGATCCATATATGTTGCTTCTAGTTGACCTCTGAAGTGTAAATAAGATGAAATTCGTTGCAATCCATCGATCAACATATAGCTCCCATTCTCTTGCTCTACAACGTATATTGGAGGTACTGGCATTTCCAACAACAGAGACTCGATAAATCTTGACCTTTGACCTTCACTCCATCTGAACAGTCTTTGATAATCAGGAGAAATATCTAATTCACTATTGATTTTCATATCTAATATTTCATTGAATGAAATATCTAGACTTTGAGTATGGACTTGCCTTATAGTACTTTCTATTGCCTGAATTAAATCTATTTCGGTCGGCATAATTTATGATTTTTGAAAACAAAGAACTGATTCAATTGGAGCTTTATTCAATTTATATTTTTTTGATTCTGGATTTAAAGAAGCAAAACTTCGTCTGTTCTCAAAATCTACTCTATTTGTTAGTTTGAGTCCGATTACTGAAGCCATATCTATTAAATTGGATTGAAGATCATTATGTATTTCTTTATAATATGAATCCTGTACCACTGAAACAATGCCTCCATTCTCCTTCAATACATCGCTTGATAAGTGACTAAAAGAATTAAACATAGATTGATAATATTGAAAATGCGATTTATAGTAGTAAGAAGAAGAAGATTTTGATTCATGACTTTCTATTTTATCTAAGAATTCTGACACTTTCTCACCAAATTTATTTGTTGATTCAAAGCTAATTTTATTTATTGTTGATGTCCCTATCATTTTAGTTCTAAGGTCTTTAAGTTTTAGTTTATCAAAAAAAAGAAAAGATAGTTCAATTTGCGTAGAAACAGCATAGTCTATTCTCGTGCAATATGGAGGAGATGTTATTATTAAATCAACAGATTTTCTTTCCAAGCCTGTTGAAGCTGAATCTGCAATTTTTAGTTCTGTTAAGTTTGAATGAATTACTTTGGGACTCTTTCTATGGCTTTCAATTAAACTATTAGAAACAGCTTCAAAAATTGCTATTACAGTTTCTCTTGAGGGTCTTATTCTTGTTCTTGGATCCTTTGGTTTTTTTATCCATGTGGGATTTGAAGATTTAAATTTATTTGTTAATATTCTAAGTGTTTGAAAGCAGCATAAATAAAAGAATGCTGCAAAATTTGATATATTTTCATAATTAAGTAATCTATCACTAGATTTTTCATTAACCAAAAGCTGATTAATTTCTAAGTTAAGTTGTCTAATTATTCGCAGTGATTGAGGTGTAATCCATGTCAAAAGAGGATCTCCGAATTCAACTTCATACTCAAGTTTAGATATTTTTAATTTATTTATTAATTCTGCGGTTAAAGTATGTAAAGAGTCGAAATCTGTATTTGTTATAAGTCCAGCCCTTGCACAGATTAGCATTACTGGATTCAAATCAGTTCCAACAGACCTAAATCCATTACTATTAGATATTGTTGTAGTTGTACCAATTCCATTCCAAGGGTCAAATATTATTGAATCAGAAGATATATCACTGGTTTTTAATATTTTATCAACAAAGCATTCGTTATAACCTGCATAATAGTTTAGGTTCTTTCCTGAATGCCTGACTAATTTAGGGTTTTCTATTTTTACATTTGTAAACATGCTGCAATATAATTCATTTTTTGTTGCCTATTAGTCATTTTGATTTGCCCGCCAACTTCGTTATATACGCATAAATTTTGTATCATTCCTGCGGTTTTTTACTAAAATGATGCTCCAAGTTCAATTGATCTAAAGGGCTTTGAATGGCAGATAGGTGTGCAATGGTCACCGCGGTACACATCACAGCCGTTAACCCTGGATGAATGGTCATGTCTTGCGCAGGTTGGTGCCGTGTACGTGTTGCCGGTACTCGATCAGGCGGCATGTGTATGGGCTTGGTTCTACTTCAAATATAGCCACGGACTGCTGAAAAAACAACCGGGAGGGAGAAATATTTTTAGGGGTAAACCTGAAGAAGCCGATTCAGGCCATGGTAATAATCTCCACGCATGGTCCCGGTTCAGGGCTATAAGCAGCGGTTGGGATTCAAGAGCGTTTCACGGTCAGCCAAGGCGATACTTTATTCGAAGCACGAAGCTCCAAGGGTGCACCGCCTGCCCCGCTAAAGCGAGGTCAAAACCGCCTCACTCAAAACCCGTGGTGTGCCTTCGTGTTTCTTTTATAGTCTGCATGAAAATTTAAGACCTATTTCTTTAACAAATGCGAAATCATCAATCCAGCGAACTCCCATATTGTCACATACATTCGGAATAGTTACCGGCCTTTTTGCATTTAGAGAAATGATCGGACTCTCCTTAGTCACAACTGTTGCATTCTTGTCCAAAGCATGTGAAATAACCCAAGGGTCAGCAAGTGACCTGCTTTTTACATTGTCAACAAGTAGTTTATGTAATGGATTTGCTTTAATAATATTTTGCCAACACTTGATTACATTTTCTGTCTGTTTATGAACTGGTATGAAGCTGCGTTTTAACCATTTTGAAAGGTTGTCTTCAATTTTTTCCTTGTCGTCTGCAACAACAATTTCATTTTTCACCTCCTCTGCAATGAAAATTCGTCCTTGTTTGCCTAATTCATTTAGTATTTCCCAATAGTCGGGACAAATTTCAGGTGCATAATACTTTTGCCAAGCTTGAATGAGAACGTTGGCATCTAAACAATAAACATGTGCCGGCGAACTCATTTGTACATTTGTGCTTCAAGTTTGTGGAAGTTAATGGAAAGTGTCCCTAACAGGTAACTTGCTTGTGTTGGTTGAACAAAACCACTTCGTAAAGCATCAAGCACAACTTGCGTAAATAGTCTGCTGTTCTTGTTTAATTTTAACAAATATGGATTCGGCCCCCCTGGTTTTTCCTTCTGTTTTAATTTAGAGCCAGCCTTTTTTTCTGCTTCTCTATTTAAGAATGCTTGGTAGTCAAGTTCTGCAAGTCTTTTAAGAGCGTTATACTCTGAATTTGACACAAGTTGTAGATTTAATGCTCTTACTAAGAAAGCAAATGAACTAACGCCAAGGTTTTTTGCTGTTTTGAAAATTTCCTGCGAATTTCGAAATAGCCCTCGGTCAACATTTAATATTATTTCACTCGGTATAAGAGCATTCGCAGCAACTTCGTTGCAAAAAAGTTCTATAGGATTGAATTTACCACGATTTACTATTTCGGGTTCAATTCCATTTGAAATTCCTGTTGCGGCAATCCAAATATGTGCAAGTTCATGAACCAATGTAAACAATTGTGGTGCATTCCAATCATCAGAGTTAACAAAAACGAATGGAGCAAAGGGGTCAGCAATCGCAAAACCCTGCAATTCTTCTGAATCTAACTTCATTTTAGAGTGGATGAAGCTCGTTCGCGATACAAAAATCCCATTGCTTTCTGCAGCATTAATCCACTCTCGGATTGGATGGTCGGTCTTATATTTAGCAGGATTAATACCAAGTGTGGATAATATGTCATTTGCTACAAGCCTCGGGTTGCTATTTAGCGAATACCTACCTACAAATGGCAGTTTTTCTTCATTGTTCTCTGAGTAAACATCACTAATCCAAGCCTGTTTTTGTTGGATTTCTCTAATTATAAAAATTGAAGAAGTTGTTAGCTCTTTTGAGCCTGATTTTCTAAAATCCTGAAGTGGTTGAAAGTCTCTCGGAACTTCTGGTAAAAATAACAAAGCAAAGGGTCTTTTATATGCTTTTGCAAGTAGTTGTGCTTGTCTGATTGTAGGCTGGCTGGTGCCATCTTCCCACTCTTTTAACTTTTCAACGGTTAACCTTTGTATTTTAGCAGCGGCAGCTTCTTCGGTCATTCTTGCCGATTCTCTTGCCCATTTAAGCACATTTGGTGTTATGAAAGCTTTGTCTGCCATTGCGGTTTCAAAGATATAATTTTCAAGGTCGTTTTAGTCAAAATACAAAAGTTTCAAGGTTGCACTGTCCTCAATAGCACGACGCACAACTTCGTTATCGGTAGTACCTCAGGTGGCATGTGTATGGGTTTGGTTCTGCTCCAAATATAACCCTGGACGGCTAAATAAGTAACCGAGAGGGAGAAATATTTTAGAGTATCCACTGCAGAGGTCAGCCTACGAACCGTCGGTCTTGGTAATTATTTTAGGTGGTATTAGATTATTTTCTGTCATCGTAGCTTTGCCGTTAACGGTTTGGCATTTGCACAGTGCCCCGAGGGCATCGCGTATAGGTGTTGTAGTGCTTAGTTTCATATTCCTAACGTTGGTAGTTCCTTAACTTTATGATAGGTCAATGCAGCTCTAACGCATTTCTTTAATTCATTCTTTGGGATCAGGTCATTCATTTGGAAGACAATGGCCCGGTTTCCTTCAAAGGCAAACTTGTTCTTAAAAACAATTCAAAATGTCTCAACAAGTCGGCTGGTACATTTGAAATACATGGCATATTGACCTGGTGCTTTTGATTTCCAGTCGATTCTCAGAGTACTCCCGTGTTTGGTAATATAACTTGGTTCACCCCATTTCAGCGTTTCTCCAGTATCGCGATTTCCTCAAGTTCTTTGGCGGTCTCTAATATCAGTTCTCTCAATCCTACCAGTCTCTTACGAACATTAGCCGGATAATTGTTGAAAACCATCTCAACTTCAGGAGTTGTCTTTATTTCTAAATTTTTCAAATTTACAAACAACGGTCCAGCACTGGCGACGGACGACCGATAGGAAGTCTGTTCGTCCAGTGCATTGTTAGTGGGCGTATTATTTTGGTTCACGTTCAATTATTCTTAATGGTATCGTTTCATTTATGATTTCAGTCTCTTCGTCGGTAAGTTCGTCATATTTTTTTTGATAAAGTTCAATTGCTTTTTCATTCCGTAATGACAAAAAACATTCTTTTAACTCGTTGTAAACTTCCAAATATATTTTGTACTTGGTGTTTCTTTCGTTAGTGAAATAAACTCCTTTCTTTTGTATAATTTGTGGTTTTAGATACTGGCAAATTTCATGCTTTTCTAAAAATCTTCCTTCAAATGTAATTTTGTCGTTTGGTGAAACATGAATTTTTACAGTGTTTGAAGTATCTTTAGTGGATAAATTATAAGCGGATAAATCTATTAATACGCCCAAATCATTTATTTCCGAAAGCCAATATAAATATGATAATTGAATAATTTTCCATAATTTAGAATCTTGGCTGAATTTACCATTATTTTCTAATATGATTTGTGCTGTTCTTGTTCTAAGTGCCGATAAGTTAAAATTCGGTTCTTGTTGAATTTCCTGTTTTAAATAATCCATTTCCCTAAATAAACTAAAAGAAGGGGGCGTTTCACAATTTGATGTATACGTTATTAGATTAATACAATGTTTTAAGGTATTTAAGTTAAGTTGTTCAAATTTGATGTTTTCATAAGTTCTAGGTTTCTTTATTACACCTATTTCGGAAACCTTAGCAAATTGATCGAGCCTTGATTTTGACGTTTTATCTATAATATTATTTTTGATCAAGTCAAGTTCGATTTCTTCAATAATTTTATTATAATCCAGTCCAACTAAATTAAAGTTCTCCGTTAAACAAAAACAAATTTTATCTTCAATCTCTTGTCCCAAAAGATTTGATGACAATGTTAGTAATATTAATATTTTTACTCTTCTCATTTTTACAATTATGCCCACTAACTTCGTTATACCCGCATAATTTTTATACCATTCTTGCGGTTTTTTGCTAAAATGATGCTCCAAGTTCAATTGATCTAAAGGACTTTGAATGGCAAATATGTGCAATGGTCACCGCGGTACACATCACAGCCGTTAACCCTGGATGAATGGTCAAGTCTTGCGCAGCTTGGTGCCCTGTACGTGTTGCCGGTAGTCCTTCAGGCGTCATGTGTATGGGCTTGGTTCTGCTCCAAATATAAATATATGTCGCTGAAAAAAGCAACTTGCTCAGAGAAATATTTTTGGGATTAAACCTGAAGCGGGGGCCCGGAAACATGGTAAGAAGTAGGCAGATGAACCGGCCGGTGCCAGCCCTTGGTGGCCCTTGTATGTGGTTTGGTCCTTAACCAAACACTCGGCTCATGATGAGCTGACTATAAACGTAAAAAGTGTCCAGCGTCAAAAACCTTTATCACCCCTTGATGCCAGCATTAATGTGGCTCACTTTGCCCCGGAATACTCACCTTCAGTCGTATGTTTTCTTATTTATAGGGACCAATCGCAGGGTCAACCTAATCTTTGTAGTCCTGGAATCCGGCTAAGTTGGAGCCGTTTTTTACAAAGCTTAGTATTCTATATCATCCAACCGTGAGGCTGATGGAATTTAATTTTAAACTGACTTCTTTTATGGCCTTCATCACTTTTTCCGTTTGTACTTCAGATGCTTTCTTAGAACCAGAAACATATTGTCGTAATAAGCCTGGATTCATATTTCCGGTTTTAGCCAACTGACTAATATTTATTTCAGGAATTAAATCAAAAACTGACTCCAAATCTACTTCGAATTTTATCTTATAACCTTTACTTAATGTTTTGTTTAGATTCTTATCTTCTTTTTGGACCATTTCGATCATTTTTTCTATGTTCAACTTAACTTGTTGATAGGTTTTGCCTCCAGCCACACAACCATCTATTTCTTTAATGTAAGCAAAAAATGCATCTTTATTCCTTTCGATTATTGCCGTTAATTGTTTCATACTACTTGTTTAGTTGAGCCTTTTTCAAAATACTATTTGCGGTTCCCTTTGGTAAGTCTTTTGATCCATGAAATGGAATTACAATTATTCCTCCTATGGTCTCATGTTTATAAATTTTGTGACTTCCTGTCTGCCTCATAAAGTACCAGCCCTTCGATACTATCATTTTTTCAAGTTCAAGAGCTTTCATAAGCAAAGGTAGCATATTTGCTACTATTATGGTAATTTTATCGGATATTTTTTTGAATATGAGGCATAACCGGTAGTCCTTCAGGTGGCATGTTTATGGGCTTGGTTCTGCTTCAAATATAACTCTGGATGGCTAAAAAAGCAACCGGGACGGAGAAATATTTTTAGGGGTAAACCTGAAGAGGCCGGCCGAACCATAGTGAAAACCGCTGCCGCATGGAACCGGTTCCGGGCTAAGCAGCGGTTGGGGATTGCGGAACACTTCTCGGTCAGCCAAGCAGATACTTTATTCGAAGCACGACTTGTCCCGTTTCATCGGGAAAGCTTGATTTAACCACTGAACCGCTACTTTTGGGTAGGTGCGGTTAGCGGTTCGTCGTTCTGTTTTGGTCATTTTAGTTTCAGCATCAATTGAAAAGCCAAATCCGAAGCGACCCATTCTTCAATTATTTTGTCCTGGTCAAAACGAGAAACTACTATTTCATACCATTTAACTTTTTTATTGGAAGCAGGAATTCCTTTCAAGTCGGATTGATGAGTACCACTTAATGTTCTTTGCCAAGTCAATAAATGGTCAGCTTGAGCTAGAATTTCAATTTTAACAATCTTTAGGTCAGGAATTGCCGTCCGCAATTGTTTTACAAATTGTTTAATAAATTTATGTCCATGGTGGGTCTTTGCACCGGCATGTGCGATATAGTTCGTTGAAAATGCGGAGTCAACGATGTGCAAATTTCCTTGTCCGATAAGTTGGTCGGCAATCTTGGTTATTTGTGCAAGCCTGTCCATATTTTTTTTTAAGTCTATATGAATGGTTATCCTATTAAGCTGACTGTTAATGATAAATTGTTAGCGTAGTGGCAGATTGTATGTTAATTTCCTAGTCAAACCGCCACGCCGTTTGAGCAGGTTACAATCTTTGATATTTAGCACTTCCCCTGCCATTACTTTTACAAAATGTTAGTGTTTGTTATTCAGTTGCGTAAATAATTCCATGACTTTTTCAACCGGGTTTTCAAAGGCATCTGTTGTGGAAATTCCGGGAGAAGTGATCCACCTTTCTTCCCATTCTAACTTGTCAAATTGAACGCCTTTTTCCTTCGATGCATAGTATAGTCTCCATCGTGGAATATAATACTCTCTGATCAGGCCACTCCATGTCTTGGCAGCATACTCATTTACCCAACCACCCCACGTTGTAATTATTCGTCGTGCGTTAGCTTCATAATAATCCTTTTCTTCAGAACTATCTCCCCAGCTTCTTGCAAAATTTATCCATCTCTGTAGGTTCCAATTTGGATGCGACTCTAGCAGCTTGTCAATATGGGCCATTATTGTCAATGCTTCATTTAAAAGGGAATAATTTTTTTCACCTGTATCCTGAAATTCTAATAATAGTTCATCTGCTTTCAAGCCTAGATATTGAGTGGTAATTTCAATAGCATCTATCATGTAAAGTTCACTCTCTGTACATTCATTGCTACAGGCTAAAAACAACTCAACACCTTTGGTGAAACTGTCTGATTTATGTACAGTTCCACGATATTTTGTATCCGGTCCAAACTGATATGTGTTTCTAGGATGGTCAGTAAAACTTCCAAAGCAGGAGTTAATAAATAATGAAAAGGCTTCCCGCATTTTTTCGGGGAAGACACCATATCGGCTTTTACAATAACTTGCAATCCAGTCATCCAGGCTGAATTCCTCATTGGCCCAACCGACATCAGCTAGTAGTTCATATATAATTTCATTATTTTCAATCCCCTCCGGGGCAAATCCAAAACCTACCAGGTTCCCCTTTGCGCTGTAATTCAATGCCTCAAATGGCATTTTGGCATATAAATCTAACCTGCCATTTAAAGCAGTTTTTCCGCCCATATTTGGAATGAAAGAATAAATCCACTGCTTATTGTAAAAGCCATCATAGGTTTTCCATGATGGAGCAATATCCCACCATAAACGATTGTATTCATTGGCAAGATCAAGTATCAGCAGCTTATCATCTGGCACTCTCGAAATCAGAGCTTGCAGTCGCTCTGGGGTCCAAAATATTTTCCCATCCTTCTTATGATATGGAAATGTCCATCCCTGCATCACCCATATGGCATCTGGATTGGACTCTTTGATCGAACGATATACTGATTCACCATATACTGAGAGTTCCTCCAGGGCAATCAGCGAATCCTTAGATAAAGGAACATCCATCTCGTTAAAACTATCAGCGAGATAAAATCCCGTTTTGCCAAATTCCTTTTCCCACTCGGAAATGTACATTTTCCCGATCTTAATAAATAATTCACTTCCGGGTTCTAATATTGACGCCTGGTATTTCATATCAAAACCACCCCATGACATTTGTCTTAATTCCTCTTGTGGAAAATGGTCTTGAATTGCTGAGGGAACGAATCCGGCAAATGCGGGGATTATCGGAAGCATTGATAATTCGCGCATTCTGTCCAGAATTTGATGGGTGAGCCTAATCTGTTTATCGTAAAATGATGCTGGTGGTGGCCCATCCCATCCTACAATACATCCCATTCTGTTAAATGGAAGGTAGGCAGGCCCGGTAAAAAATTCATGAATTTCTTTATCCGACAAACCTATTTTCTTAAATACTCGCGATAAAACCGCTTCATGAGCCCCCGGTATTAAAGGCATATTTATACCATGTACTGCCATCCAGTCAATCTCCTTTTCCCACCGACTCCAATCCCAATAAACTGTGGTATAACCGTGTGTCACAACATTAAAATAGTAATGGTATTTATACGGTGACTGAATTGTTTTTGAGTATTCCGGCAATTCTGCAGGTATGTTTATATTGTTTCCTGACCAGCTTACAATGGAGTTGCAAGCATTTTTTAGATAATCATAAGCTCCTCTACATAATGCGACCTGAGATGATGCCGCTACATGAACTTTGTTATTGTCTACTTTAACAGAATAGCTTTGATGAAGGTTTTTATCTATTTTGAATTCAAATTTTTCAACATTTTTTTCTCCTGCAATACGGGATAGAACCTGTTGTGCTGGATAAGTATCATTCTCAATTTCTTTTGTGCTGGATGATTCACAGTTCTGCAGCAATATACATCCTATTAGAATAAGTATAGGCTTGACAATTTGATCAGATTTACTCATTATACTTTTTTTTAAACGCACAACGTCCGCTTGTATGAGCCGTTGCGTGGCCAGGGCGCTTGGTGTTTTGGTAGTACAAGGTACCCAAAAGAACAAACCTGTGCAAGCCCGCGGCCAGCAATGGATTATACACGCTTTTAGCGCTTTGTGCTTATTCATTAATACTTTCGTGGATCATCTTCAACAATTGCATAATGGTAACTGTCGATCCATTTACCTCTAATCGGAAGAATTTTTCTTCTTAATCCTTCTTGTGTCATACCTGATTTTTCTAATACCTTAATAGATCTTAGATTTTCAGTGGCAACACCACCCTCAACTTTATGCAAATTAAACTGTTCAAATCCAGAATTAATTAATGTCCTGGAAACCTCAGTCGCAAATCCTTTTCCCCAATACGATGGTAATAACTTATAATAGATTTCGCCCAACTTAAATTTATCATTAGAGAGCTTTAAGCCCGCTAAACCAATAAAATTTTCAGATTCTTTCAAAATAATCTTCCATGTATAAGATTTTCGAGGTTCTTCATTCTGAGCTTCAATCAAAGGACGAATAACTGCTTTAGTGTCTTCAATACTTTTTGGTATTCCAAGTGTATTAAACTCATCAACCTCAGGAAATGAATGGAGCCTATGTATATCCATTAAATCATTCCAGGTTATTTCTAATAATTTCAATCTTGTAGATTCTATATCCATGGTGTTTATTTTAGCATAACCGCTAACTTCGTTATATACGCATAATTTTTGGATCATTCCTGCGCTTTTTCTCGGACCGGAGCTAATTAGTCTGGCTGCAGGATGATCACGCTGGTAGTGACCCGGGCAGCCTTCCTGGTAGTGGTCCGGTCCCGGTCCCGGCAAGTCAGCCGCCGTGGTCCATCCACCTGATGAGGCACTTGCCGAAAGCTTCTCCTTAGCAGGTAATCCGGTATAGACATCTGAGGCAGAGATAATTCCACTGGTTCCGGATAATACAACCCGATGGTTCAGGGAACACGCCCCTGGTTTTACCAATTTCTGATGCTTAAGCGGTAACGCTACCGGTAGTACCTCAGGTGGCATGTGTATGGCCTTGGTTCAACTTCAAATATAACCACGGACGGCGGAATAAACAACCGGGACGGGGAAATATTTTAGGGTATCCACTCCAGAGGCAGCCTAAAAAACCGTCGGCCTTGGTAATTAGTTTAGTACCTTATCAATAAAATGTTGACCGAAAATGGCAAAATATTTAGTGTCATGGCGATCGTAGCGTAGACATCAATAATAATTAATAATGAAGAATTAATAAAATGGAAAATGAATTTAATATTTGTTATCATCTAGAATATAAAATTATACCCATTTTTAGAAAATTTCATTATGTCATTCCGACCGTAGCGGAGGAATCTCTAACTAGCACAAAATAGATTTCTCCATTCGTCATAAATAGTTATTTATTTTAATTAAGTACATTATGAAGGATACGATTCTAATAAAATTATCGGTCGACTCAGTGTCAATGACAAGTGCCTCATGACCGATCACTTTCTATTGTCTTTTCGACCGAGCCGGGATTATGGTTATGACAAGTCGAAATTTAATTTTACTTGTGCAGAATGGAATTGATATATTACAGCGAGCGGAGAAATCTATTTTATGCACCTAATAAGTTACTTCACTACGGCCGAAATTACATAGGTGTATTTCATGACCCGGAACGGGTCAAATATTTGTAAAAAAAATGCTATTGGTACCTATTCGACCTCGAGGGGGTCGTATAAAAATGCATGGCCGGTTGACGCTAAAAAGATTGAACCCCTTCAGGGTTCTTCAACATAATTTTGTCTCTTAATATACCACAATTTTATTTTAATATTTTAACACAGGCATCCTTTAAATCAACCATCTCATTTTTTGGGTGACCCTGAAAGGGTCAAATGTTTATAATAAAATATTTCCGTTGAAACTATGCGACCCCGACAGGGTCGCATGGTAACACATGGCCGGTTACCATTATGAATATTGATCCCCTTCGGGGCTCTTTAATATAATTATTATTTGTGAGGCGTATTCTATATTTTTATTAAATATTTATGCACGTTATAGATTCCTCCACTGCGGTCGGAATGACAAAACAATATTTTGTGTAAATAGTC
>JAYRWN010000419.1:0-1540 GCA_041917975.1 Saprospiraceae bacterium
CCAAAGTCGTAGGATTAAGTTGGCGGGTGGTGGTGGCATTTTGTACGAACAAACTACCATTATTATCTGACCAGCCGTTGTCCATATGATGAAAACGCACCAAGTTAATGCCCATTTTACGTATACGACCGGCAATCCACGGGGCCTTCTCTTTGACCGGAAAACAGGCACCGCTGACGACATTCACTCCCCAGAAACGGATGGTTTGTCCCGCAGATTTAAAATGACCATCGCTATCGGTAGTGATAAAATCTCGGATAGATGTGGCTGGGAATTGGGGCAAAAAAAGTTGGTTGGTGGTATCTTGAGCGGGCAATACAAAATTAAAGCCGCCACTAAAATTCTGAGCGCCGACCCAGGCACTCAACAGCATGAGGACAAGTAAGCTAGAAGCACGCATCACAATCTACGTTTTAGGCTAATAGTATAACTTGGTAAATGTCCAGGCTAGTATGAGGATGTTAACAATTTAGTGATGGAAGAACTTCTGATGGGGTTATTAGACAATTTGTTACGGTTTGGTTCAATATGTCGGCAACCAACGACTTAAATAATCAAAGCCACTTTATCAGTTTATCGTCAGCATTGCTCATAAATATCCATATGATCTCTGGCCATTTTTTGGGCAGTAAACCGTGATGCCCGTTGCACCCCTTGCTGAATGAGACGATTTCTTAATTCCGGTTGTGTTATCACCTGGTAAATAGTCTCAGCTAAAGCCTGAGCATCCAGCGGGTCCACATATACACAAGCATCGCCACCCACTTCTCCAAAACACGATCCGGTAGAAGTGATGACCGGAATGCGGCTATGAAATCCTTCTAAGATGGGAAGGCCGAATCCTTCTAATAAGGAATTGTACACTAAAAGGTTTGCACTTTGAAAAATTGCTGTCATGTCATCCTGAGGTACCTGACGGAGGATTTTAACCCGTTTTTCCAGGTCATGCCGCCTGATGAATCGTTCTACTACTGGCTCTTCAGAGCCCCGGCCACCCACTAATACCATTTGCAGATCAAGATCACTGGGTAGCAAAACAAAGGCTTCCAGCAGTTTCAGGTGGTTTTTCCGCCGGTTAAATGCACCCACGTGAAGAATATAATTGGGTGGCAGAAGATATTTTTGGCGTACCCTGTCTAGTTCTAGAAGTGTCAAGGCATGGCCAAATCGCGGATCGGCACAGAGATGGATCACATGTATTTTCTCCTCTGGTATTTGATAAAGCTCGATGAGGTCGCATTTAGTCTGAGCACTGATTGTGACAATGCAATGGGCTTTGTTACAAGCATGTTGAACTTTATGACGGTAGCTCATGCGGTCCAGCCAGGGATATTGCTCCGGAAAACGCTCAAAGATCAGATCGTGAATGGTGACCACCGACGGAATGCCGGTTTTTTCCAGGCCCACTGGAAGTTCATGACTTAGTCCATGGTAAACATCCAAATCCTGCTTTTTTGCTTCCCTGGTGATGCGGACCCGTCGCCAATATGCAGGAACCGTTTGATCCTGCCATGTATGAGGGGTGATCAATTGAAAGCGG
>JAYRWN010000420.1:0-13091 GCA_041917975.1 Saprospiraceae bacterium
ACGAACTAATTATCTCGACAAAAGCCGGCTATCTGATGTGGCCCGGGCCTTACGGTGAATGGGGCAGCCGTAAATATCTGCTGGCCAGTTTGGACCAAAGCCTAAAAAGAATGGGGTTGGATTATGTAGACATTTTTTATAGTCACCGGCCTGACCCCGATACCCCATTGGAAGAAACGATGAGTGCTTTGGCTCAAGCCGTAAGATCAGGCAAAGCTTTGTATGCCGGACTATCTAATTATGGGCCTCAGGAAACTGCGGAGGCGATAACCCTGCTGAAAGACATGGGCGTTCGCTGCCTGATCCATCAACCTAAATACAGTATGTTCCATCGGTTGCCTGAATTAGGCTTATTGGATGTCCTTACCCGTAAAGGCGTAGGGTGCATACCATTCTCTCCCCTGGCGCAGGGGCTGCTAACCAATCGATACCTGGATGGAATACCAGCAGATTCCAGGGCAGCAAAAGCCCATGGATTTCTGCAAATGAATCAGGTGACTCCTGAGGCGGTGGAAAAAGCCAGGCAACTTCAAATCATGGCCGCGGAAAGGCAACAAACTTTATCACAAATGGCTTTAGCCTGGTTATTAAGGCATGATGTCGTCAGCTCGGTTTTGATCGGAGCCAGCAGTGTGGAACAATTACAGGATAACCTCGGTGTTTTGAATAATTATAAATTCACCGAGAACGAATTGGCTAAGATAGAATCCATATTAGCTTAGAGAACACTTCAATCTAAACGACGAAGAATCTCTAAGGTTCCTGCCGCAGCGGCCAGCGGTGGAGCTAAAAAGAGTCCGATAAAAGGGATAAATAATATAAGCATATAAGGTATTCCATTACCAATAGCCAGACCGCGATAATCACGCATGAAGGACCGGCTGCGTTTAACATTAAAATGTCGTTCTAAAGTAAAGTCCAAATTTCCAAAGCCAGCATAATGGGCTTGAACCAATAATATTACTAAAGGTACAATTAAGCCGAAAAGAGGAAATAACCCAAGCAAACCTAAAACAATGATAAAGAAACTCTCCTTCAACAAATTCCCAATACTAATGCTCAAACCACGAAACATTTGATAAGCCGCGGTTTTAAGTTTGAAAGGTTCCTGGACATAATCTTTCCCATGGCGAACTATGTTTTCTACCCGTTCTGATAACAAACTCATAAATGGGCCGATAATAATCATCAATAAATACTTAAATACTACGATACCGAAGACAATGATAACGCCCATACCAACGGCCCAGGCGTGTTTATTTAAAAACTCGACCGCGGGATGCCAAGGTATCCACTGTAATTTGCTGACTATGAAACCTCCTGTAGCTGGTGCAAGCCATTTAATCAAACCAAAATATAAGAGGTAAACCAATCCGGTAGCTAACATACCAGGAACAATAAAATATTTCCACAGCCGATATTGGCTGATCATATGCCATGCTTGTACATAGGATGTAATGCCGTCACTTAAATCTCGGAACATGCCAATTATTACAGGTTAGAATTGTATGTGATATTACAAAAATTAATCTTTTTAACTAAATAATTCGACCAGAGTACCTAAAGCCTTTTCCTGAAGGACTTAAATGCCCTATACAGTATCAAAGGGAAAACCAGTAATTAAGTTTTGCCACCAACGTCCTATTTTTCTTAATAAAGGGATCAAGGGCGTGATTATCCGTGAAGACCAGGAAAAAATCCGACATGGGCCGGAAACGCCACTGCAACCGGCTATTGATATTAAAATTATCTTCCTGAGTGTTGTACTGGAGGAATGTAGTCCAATTAAGATTGCGGGAGAAGTATACCTCAATACGGGGATTAATTAAAAACAACTTCGCCTCTCCATAGATGGAGGGAAATATCAAGTGGTTATATTCCAAACCAAATGTAAAATTAGCATAGGGCTGTAAGCGGTATTTGGCGCTCAGTCCAACAAAAGTACGGTCGCCATTATAAAAACCACCTAGGCCGGCCAGAGCATTAAATGAAAGAGGTTTGCGCGCATCCGTTTTATATTCAACTGCACCGTCTAAATAGGTATAATCATCTGCAGGCAATGGAGCTCCATCAGCAAAAGCAAAGGGATATTTGAGATAAGTATAACTGGTATTGAGCTTAAACTGCAGCGAACTGGTGTTAGAAAATGCTATTAAATGTCGAAAGGTATTGTACTGGAAGGTTAACTTACCAAATGGATCAAAAATAGTGACATTATCGAATCCGGTAGAATGAACATTGATCTTGCTCTGAGTCGGATAGCTGCGGAAATCAAACATGACCAGTCCTTCGGTAAACCCTTCCCTGATCAAGGTGTCCCGCAAAGCGTCATAATTATTCAATCTGCTTACGAACCCCATATCAGCATAATAATCTGACCCTGAGGTTAATACATTAGCCAACAATGAAATTTTGCGATTATTAAAAAACAATCCATGATAATGAAAAAGGCCATTTGCATCCGGGCGAAAAGAACCATGGAGGTTAGTCCATGCCGCTATTTTGCCCGCTGGATCAGTATACGTCAATTCCACAGAAGCGTTACGTCCGAAATCCCGCCCTTCAAAATGACCGTCAGAAAATGCCTGCCGGTTAATAAATAAAGCCTTTATATTCGAATTTGCTAACACTCGGCGGTGTAACGTGACGGCAGTATAATTTTGACCTTTGAATTCATCTTTCGGACCCGTTTGCATATTTATTAAACCCAGCCGCCAATTATCGCTTAGGTTTCCACTTAAACGCATGCCCATCAAAATCGGGATGGGTTGCCCTGATTCATCCAAGCCGACACGCCGGGAAAAAAAAGGTTGAAATCCAGGAAAACCAAAGCTGCTGAACAAATCAGCATTTTCCAGGAAAAATGTTCTTTTCTCTGGAAAAAACAAAGAAAAGCGGGTCAAATTAGTCATTTGGGCATCCACTTCGACCTGAGAAAAATCCGGATTGACCGTTAAATCCAGGTTTAAGGAGGAATTGACAGCAATTTTGGCATCCACGCCAGCACCTACTTTGGTTTGGGTTGGATTTGGGTCGGTAAAATCATTATCCAGGCGCAAGGAAGTATAGGGCAAAATGTTCACATTTCCTTTAGTTGCAGGCGGGGGTTGATCCCATACTAAAATGCCTGTATAATTCAGATCAATAACTTCAAACTGAAAGGGAATACGGGACCAACAGTGAATTTGATTATTCCGGATATCGTGCCGGATAAAATTAATCCCCCACTCAGTTATATCGCTTGAATAGCGCAAACTCCGGAAAGGAATGGCCATCTCCACCTCCCAATGATCAGGATAATTTTTTACTTCCGAAAACCACTTCTGATCCCAATTTGTATTAAAATCAAATCGCCCAATCAATCCTTCCATTTGCACACCCAAAGGACTCACCCCAAAAGTAAAGCCATTGGTTCGTTTATTTACCGGATCCAAGACAATGGAAAAACCATCCCCCATCTCAAAATCCACATCCCGTTTTAATGTTTGTACTACCGGTTTTCCACTCGCTTCTAACCGGGCCCCAATGTATAAGTATTGGTCGTTATACATGACCCGCACCTCCGTGGTCCGGTCAGCCATTTTATCGTCCTTTGGAAACTTCTCCCAAAATTGAGTGACCGGTGCACATCTTGTCCAGTCCGGTTCATTGAGATCCCCATCAAGGTTGATTGGTCCGGTAGATTTTATGATCTGCAATCGGTAGTCGGCAGGAATGGTATAGACGGTTGGCGATGCATCCTGCCCCCAACACTTTAGTGCTGCGAAAAGAATAAAGTTTAAAATAAATGGCGTCAGCTGCACGGGCTGTAAAGTTATTTTATTTTAGAGAAAAATTTTTAGGTTATGTATCATAATTATTTCAAACTGACACAACTCAGAAATAGACTTTTCCTTTGGACAGTCATATATCTCTCTGCTCAGAGTATTCACGGACAGGATTTAATTTCAGGGGGTATACTTAAGCCGGAGCAGGCAAATATGGACGTTCGCCATTATACCATCAATTTAAATGTAGATATACATAACCAGATGGTTGACGGGTTTTGTGAAGTAGATGTAATAGTTATAAATGCCGCGGAAACTGTCCTGTTAGATTTAACTAATTTACTTACCGTTAAAGAGGTGTGGTCCAATAATCACAGATTAACATTTACCCATCAAAATGATTTGATTAGAATAACTGCCCCATTTTCTGCCGGAAGACATAAAATAAAAATTATTTATGCCGGCAAACCGGGAATTTCTGCCAATCCGCCCTGGACCGGAGGATTTCAATGGGCTACGGATAGTCTTGGGCGCCCCTGGGTGGCTATTACCTGTCAGGGCGAGGGCGCAAAAATTTATTTCCCCTGCAAAGATCACCCCTCGGATGAACCTAATGAAGGTGCAGAATTGATCATAACCGTTCCAGCACCTTTAGTAGTCGCGGGACCCGGTGTGTTGATCAATACATTCAAAAAGAAAAATCACATCACCTACCATTGGAAAACCGGTTATACCATTAATAACTATTGTATTTTATTTAATATTGGTTATTACCAAAAAGTTGAACGCACTTATACAACCGTCATCGGGAGACGTGTACCGATGGTTTATTATGTTTTGGATTATAATCTCGGCAGAGCAGAGCATCATTTAAATATGTTGGAACGCTCTTGTCGAATCCTGGAAAAATACTTTGGAGAATATCCGTGGCCAAACGATAAAATTGGTATCGCTGAAACTCCCCATTTGGGTATGGAACATCAAACCATGAATGCCTATGGCAATAAATACCGCTATACTAAAGTGGGTGGTCAGGATTTTGACTGGTTACTACATCATGAATTTGGCCATGAATGGTGGGCCAATAAAATCAGTAATACAGATTGGGCGCATATGTGGCTTCAGGAAGGATTTACTGTGTATGGAGACATGCTTTATTATCGCGAAATGGAGGGCGAAAGCTCATATTTGAATATGATCAAGAATCTGGCTTTAAATGCCCAAAATAAATTGCCCATCGTCCAAGGTGAACAAATTGATTCAGATCAGTCCTACCATGGTGATATCTATGGCAAAGCAGCTCATTTTGTGCACAGTTTGCGGTTTATTATCGGTGATGAGAAGTTTTTTCCGGCTTTAAAGACATTGGCAACTACTCCGGAGTTTACTTTCGATAATTTTGTACACACCAAACAAATTCAAAATTTCTTTTCCAACGTTGCCCGTAAAGATTTAGAACCTTTTTTCAAATTAATGCTTTACACGACCAATAAACTGGAAATTCACGTCAAGCAAACCAAACCCACAACCTACACTATAAAAATCTCGAACTTAACTATGGAGTTACCTTTGGAAATTCTTGATGACGATGAGATAATTACCCTTACCGTTAGTCAAAATCCGGTCACCTTTGAAAGTAAAACCATTCCAATCATTGACCCTCATTATCATTATTTGCGAAAAATCATTTTAGAATGATTTTTGTAAGATTGCAGTGTTAACCATTGGTATGTCAAAAAAAGTAATCAAAGTAAAAAAGTCTGACCGACCTGCACAAAAACCTGCATCATCATTTCTTGATGATTATGGTTGGGGCATGCTGGCCGCCCTAGCTACCTTGTTAGTGTACTGGAAAGGGTTTTTCCTCGGCTTTACGAATTGGGATGATGAAGGCTATGTTCTGAAGAATGCTTTGGTTCTTAGCGATGGAATTCTCTGGAAAGACATATTCAGCGTACCCATTCAAGGCAATTATCATCCATTGACCATCTTATCATTAAAATTTGATCATTTATTGTTCGGCTTAAACCCTCAAGGGTATCATGCTATAAATATATTATTACATACCATTAATACCCTTTTAGTGTATTTACTTACCCGGAGATTAAATTTCACCACATTTGTAGCCATATCAACGGCCTTAATATTCGGATTACATCCTATGCATGTAGAATCTGTGGCCTGGATATCCGAACGCAAAGATGTGTTGTATGTCATGTTTTTCCTGGGTGCTTTATTGAGTTATTTACGCTATCGCAAGCAGGACTCTACCTGGAATTATGTCGTTGTCCTATTATTTTTTCTGGCTTCCATCTTAGCCAAAGCTATGGCGGTGGTTTTGCCCATCGTCCTGATGTTAGTGGATATTTACCTGGATAAGACTTGGGATTGGAAGAAAAGCCTATTTAATAAAATTCCACTTTTGATAATTTCAGTCGTGTTGGGGACTATAGCGATGAAGGTGCAAGCTCAGGCAGGTGCCGTATCAACTTCTGAGGTGATTTCTCTGGGCCAACGGATCATTTTTGCCGGCTATGGTATGATTATTTACATCATTAAGTTGTTATACCCCTTTCCGTTAGTCAGTATTTATAACTACCCTGATCTGACCAAATCCATTCCGTTATCGTATTATTTGTATTTCATTGCTTTCCTGAGTTTGATGTTCGCCTGGTTGATGTCGTACCGCCATCACAAAGTATTTTTTTTAGTCATCGGTTTTTACCTGTCAACAGTAGTCCTGGTATCTCAAATCATTGCCGTTGGTCAGGCCATTATGGCCGATCGGTATAGTTATTTACCCTATGTGGGCCTAGGCTTAGGATTGGCCCTGGTCTTCGAATGGACAAAAAAAATTCAGACCTATCTTCCTCAAGCTCTAATGTTATTTTTTACCCTTATGATGGTTATTTTGACTATCCCTCAGATAAACACCTGGCAAGATTCTGACACGTTATGGAGTCACCAGATCAAACATTATCCCGGAAAATCGCACACCGCGTATAAAAACAGGGGTAATTTCCGGGCTCAAAACGGTCAGCTCGATGCCGGTCTCATGGACATACAGACTGGCTTAAAAATTAAACCCAATGATGCAGAATTATATGAGTCTCTGGGCAACATTCACGGTCTCATGCAAAAACCAGCTGAAGCCCTCGCTTATTACACAAAAGCCATTGAATTAGAGCCCACCAAATACAGTTATTACCTGAACCGGGGTATTACCAACTCTATGCTAAAGAATTTTGACCAGGCTATTCAAGATTACAACACTGCTGTGACACAGGGCGCTCCCTTGAGTGAAGTCATCGTCAATCGCGCCTTTACTTACCTTAGTGCCGGAAAAACTGAAGAAGCTATTACTGACTACCGACAAATTTTGGCCACGATGCCCAATGACCCAAACCATCATTACAATCTTGGTTCTGTGTATTTTAATGCTGGGCGTTATGCCGAAGCCAAACCATATTTTGACCAAGCAAGAGCTTTGGGCTTTCAAAATTTAGCTGATGCGGTCAAGCAATACTATAGTTACAATTAAAAAATTCATGCCCCTGTTATATTAAAAAGAGACGTAAACACCTATTATTACCTTTGACACAGGATTGATAAAACATGGAGGCAGTAATAGGGTTAGGCAGTAACATGGGGCAGCGGAAACGGAAATTAACCCAAGCCCATGGTTACATTTCTCAAAAGGTAGGCGAAATAATCAAAAAGTCTTCTTACTATGAAACCGAACCATGGGGAGACACAGACCAGCCATTTTTTCTGAATCAAGCCATAGTGATCCAGACTCAACTCGAGCCGGAGGAGCTTTTACTGGCTTTGAAGTCAATTGAAATAATCATGGGCCGAAAAAATCATAAAAAATGGAGCGCAAGACCTATAGATATGGACATATTGTTTTATGAATCAATTACATACGACAGCTCAACTTTATCCATTCCCCACCCTCTATTGCATGAACGCAATTTTGTGCTCATTCCCTTAGTGGAAATAATCCCAGAATTTATTCACCCGAGGCTGCAACTAAATATAGAAGAATTATATATTCGTTGCCTGGATCAAAGTGAAGTAATCATCTATTCTAAAGCATGAGCTTAGGTATACCGTATCAATACATTTGTGTAGAAGGTAATATCGGTGCCGGGAAAACCACCCTGTGCGAGCTATTGGCTAAAGATTATAATTGTAAATTAATTCTGGAAGAATTTGCTGAAAACCCCTTTCTTCCTTACTTCTATGATAACCCTGATCGGTATGCATTTCCGGTAGAATTATTTTTTCTGACCGAACGACATAAACAGTTGGAAGAACACCTGATGCATCGGGATTTATTTTATGAATTCATAGTCTCGGATTATTTTTTCTTAAAAACGCTACTGTTTGCCAAAAATAACCTTGGTCCGGAAGAATTCAGGTTATTCCAACGGATGTATCAGGCGCTGGCTGCGAATTTTCCTACACCTGACCTCTTGTTGTTTTTGCATCGCTCACCATTAGCTCTAAAAAAATTAATTACTCAGCGCGGCCGTCAATATGAATCCAATATTACAGTGGAGTATTTGCAAAATCTACAGGATATTTATTTTGAATATTTTAAAAATGAGCTTTCGTTTCCGATTGTTGTTGTTGACGCCGATCGCATGGACTTTTTGAATAATCCGGCAGATTATCAGGAGGTAAGACAGCTATTACAAAGAAAATTTATGCCTGGTATTCACCGCATCAGCCTGATTAACTAATACGAATCCAAATAATTAAGTTGGTATTTTCCGGTTAATTGGAAAGGCGTCCCATAATTATTTATTTTATTTAAGCTGAAGCCATATCCGGCTTCCAAGGTCAAAGCCCGGAAACAAGTTCCAATATTGAACCAGGTCTGCATCGGCTGTTTTTGCCCTGTTGGTGCAGAGCCTAAAGTCACCGAATGTGTTAACCTCAAGGTAGTTTCGTCATTTTTTCGGCCAAAAAGGATGCTCCATCCCGCCATCATATCAGCGACTCTTGTCTGTTGTTGGTACCAACCAAAAAGGTAGAATTTCGCTGCTTGGTTAAGTACGACTTCACCTTCGACATATAACCGATACATCCGGTCTTGCTGCCACCAGGTGAGTTCATTTTGAAACCTTGGTTTATTAAGCCCATAAATAGCCGGAGCTATGCGGAGAGATCCCCGACGATGTACCATTTGATAATACAACCCTCCATCCATTTGCCAACTGACCGTTTGGAAATTCCGTGACAAATCCAGGGCTTCCCCAGTCGGCAAATTATAGTCCACCGCCAGATTATTTATATCGTATTGATTACTTACCCAGCCTTTTCGATTATTTTGATTCCATTGGCCTAGCTGTAAATGAACCCCCACACCCAACTGATGCTTAAACTCAGCAAATCGCCCGGAAAGATTGCGATGATAAGCGCCTCCTGTCCAAAGTTTTACGGCCTTTAGTTGATCATTTAAATCTTGATACGCGGTAGATACCCATCCACTAAAATGGTCGGTAGTACCGACATATAAAACTTTCTCTAATCCTGCCAAGTATCCATTTAAAGTGGTAGCAGGTCCTATTTTATGCTGGTTTATGGCTAGCACCAGCTCTTCCTTTGAATTCGCTCCGGTATGGGCAGGTGAAAGGAGTTGTGGGATAGAAATACCTGCGGCTTGTTGGCTATAAACGAAATGATTTAACCATAAAACAAATATTATTAGGCAGTTTATTTTCATCGCACCAGTTGAACACCACCCTTTGTTTCAAAAATCTGGCCTGAACGTGATGTAGCTTTTAAGGACCAGACATACATTCCGGATGGTACGGCAAGGCCATCATATATTCCATCCCAACCAACCGTTTCATTGGTTTCAAAATTCTCTTTACGGTAAAGCAGATTACCCCTTTGATCAAAAATCAAGAAATACTCGATAGAAATTCCAGGTTTACCATGGACCAGAAGTTGATCATTCATTCCGTTACCCTCCGGGGTGAAGATGGTCGGAACATCAACAATAATCCTATCGGTAACTGAAATTTTCAGGACATCCTCATGCCGGCAGTTGTGGCCATCGACTACGGACAATTTTATATCTACAGATTGCAAAGGTGCAAGGGTTTGCTCCAAACAATTGGTACAAAAATTCTCTAAGGGCGCTGAAGACACCCATACAAACGTGGCATCACCTTGTACATTTAAAAGTAAAGGTTGCAGTTGAAGGGTGGTTCCATAATCAATAACCGTATCATTACCCAGATTCACCGAAAGGGCTGCCGGTTCAGCGATCCGCACTGATTCGGAAGCTGTGCAATGGGCTTCATCATGCAATAATATTTGGTAATCGCCTCTGGTTAACTGTCTGAACAAGGGTGATGTCGTCCAAGTCATGCTATCCAAGCTATAAAAAACGACCCCATTGCTGTTGGTGATGTCAAAAACGATTTGTCCATCAGAATTACCCGCACAAGAAATATCCGTTGAAGTTACCTGATAAGTTAATGTATCTAATTTATTGACCTGGTATCCTTTGGAGAAAAAACAGTTTCGTTGATCGCGTATAAATACTTCGAAATTTCCTGGGCCTAATTCCTTGATCCCATTATAAGAATTATTTTGAAAGGCAGTTGGTCCTGTCCAGATTATATCATAAGGTCCCAAACTGGGATCCAGAAACAATCTGATTTCTCCTAAAGGTTCAGTGATGCAGGTGGGCTGCAGAATGGTATCGGCAGTAATCGCCACTGGCGCAGCCAAAATGGAGATGGTAGCTGAATAGCTACAACCAGCGCCATCGCTAACGGTGTATCGATAATTACCCGCCCGGAGGTTCATCCTGCTTGTGTCGGCTCTCCCATTGTCCCAACGAACCTGATAGGGCCTGATTCCACCGCTTAGCCGGAGTGCAATGGATCCATCCTGTAGCCCGGCACAAGAAATATCACGTTTCAGTGCCAAAGCCTGAAATACCCCTCCTGCATCAATTGTTACACTATCCACAAGCATACAATTGTTCCGATCGGTGATGGTGACTTTGTACAAGCCGGTACTTAATTGATCTACTCTATTCGTGTCCTTTGCCCCGTCGTGAGACCAGGCATACCGATAGGGACCGACTCCTCCGCTGACCTTAAGGGCAATAGAAGCTAGCTGTCCGCACATCGGTTGTGCGACGTTTGTTTCTACCCGAAAAACAGCAGGAGAATCAAGAACTGTCTCAAATTCAGCTTTGCATCCGGCCTGATCGGTGATAGTTACTGAATTTTTTCCTGGCCTCAACCGGCGAGGATTCAATCCTGCTTCACCATTATTCCATAATGCTACTACTGGTCCCTGTGATTGGACCACGCGCAGGAATGCTTCACCATTTTCCTGTCCATAACAGCGAATGTTACGAATGATATTAATTTCTGCTTTTAAGGGTAATTGTTCGGGAATAGTAAAGTTAAGACTAATGCGACACCCCCCGGTGTTCTCTGCCAGAGCAATGTAATTTCCAGGTGGTAAACCGTTAAAGGTTTGCCGGTCGCTCCAAACTCCATTAACCCAAAAACGGACATTTTCAGTGGATGATAACGTAATGGAGCCATCATTTTGGCCGGAGCAGGATATCCCGGAAAGTCTATCCATCCGCAATGCCGGACTACGGCAATCCTGCACTGCACAGATCAAGGTGTCTATCATGGTTCCACATACCGAAGAAAATCGAAAATAAAAAGTCATCATAGTCAGGGGGGGAAGAGAATGATTAAAATGCAGAGCATTCGAGTCCGGTGAAATGATTTGCCAGGTGGAACCATCTGTGGAATAGGCCAATTCTCCTTTTAATTGGTTCGGCCAGGTAAATAAAAATTTATCCGGTAAACTAGTGCATTCTACTTTAAATCGTTCAATATCAACCACATTCACATTAATCTCTCCCCGTAGATTACATCCCAAATCATCATTAACCGACCATTGATAAGATCCTGTGTTGGACGGGCTCCATAATAAGCTGTCACAAGGTAAACAAACAGGTCCAGGGCTGATTACAACATCGGCGCGATAAGGGTGGCGGAAAGTCAGAGTCCAATCAATTAAAGTTCCTGCTGTCTGAGCAGTGTCTGTGTTATAGATCAATAGCTGCCAGGTTCCTGAAAGATGTGAACGTATATCTGCATACAGAGTACTCCAGTTTTCTAAAGGTTTAAATCGGCCAGTGAATGGAGGTACGCTTGTGCTCAAATTCCCCAAAGCGCTATAATCAAAGCAGGTATTGATCAAATCCGGTCCTTGTCCCATTGGACTATCAAATAAACGGATTGTCCTTCCATCGGGATCCTTGAGATAGATATCCAGGCTGCCGGGATCAGGATGAGTGAGGTTCAGACAAACAGATTCCAAAACTCCTGGCCAAGCACGATCCCAATCTAAGGCTGTTACTTGCAAGTTCGACACGGTGACTTGTTGAGGGAGTACAATGCTTGATAGGTTTTGAGTATAACGATTGGGTGACGTCTTAAAATTTAAAGGAATACCTTGGCCGCTACATAAAAGTGTATCCGCAGGAAATCGAAATGGCAAAGGATCAAAAAGCCTGAGCCAAACCGTATCGTTCCAACACGCACTTTGTGGAATTATGATTGCTAAGTTTTCTGGTTTTTCGGCAGCCTGATCGATTACTGGTATCACCTGAAAAGTGAATGAATCCTGTCCGGGGGTAAAAGTTAAGGGACCTTGAATAATGTAATCCAACCCTAACAAGGCTTCTCCAATAAAACGTATAAGAAACCGTTCGTCAACTTCTTGTGATAATTTCTTTCTAACAGTAATAGTTGCTGGCTGGCAACTTTCCCGAATCGCAAATGCCTGGTTAGGTGTATTCACGGTGGTTGTATAGGTTCCAGCCTGAAAACTATTAGCCTCTAAAAAAATAGCCGTGTCATAATTATCGTCAACAACGTCTGCTAAAGCTAATTTAATGATGTATTCCTCACAAGGCACTACCTCTAAGCGGGCCGTAAAAACATCCAGGTAGGCATTATAAGCCGGTGGTAAGTCAGGTTGGTTCGGATGATAAAACTGGGCGTTTATTGGAGGACAATCCGGCAAGGTGGGTTTGCCGATATGTACTGAGTTAACAGATACTACGTCTCCACTCCCAGGAACACGCGCCAGATTTTCATCTATGTAAAGCCCTCCCCCTGGCCGCGGACCCTGGACAAAAAATCCAAAGACATCGTTAAACTCTCCGCAGACAAATTCAGGATATTCTTCCGAAGCAAAAACATACCTGAATTCTAATAGTGGGGCTTTGGGGATAAATTTGATCACCACCTTAATCACATC
>JAYRWN010000421.1:0-1540 GCA_041917975.1 Saprospiraceae bacterium
CCAAAGTCGTAGGATTAAGTTGGCGGGTGGTGGTGGCATTTTGTACGAACAAACTACCATTATTATCTGACCAGCCGTTGTCCATATGATGAAAACGCACCAAGTTAATGCCCATTTTACGTATACGACCGGCAATCCACGAGGCCTTCTCTTTGACCGGAAAACAGGCACCGCTGACGACATTTACTCCCCAGAAACGGATGGTTTGCCCCGCAGATTTAAAATGACCATCGTTACCGGAAGTGATAAAATCCCGGATAGGTATGGCTGGGAATTGGGGCAAAAAAAGTTGGTTGGTGGTATCTTGAGCGGGCAATACAAAATTAAAGCCGCCACTAAAATTCTGAGCGTCGACCCAGGCACTCAACAGCATGAGGACAAGTAAGCTAGAAGCACGCATCACAGTCTATGTTTTAGGCTAATAGTATAACTTGGTAAATGTCCAGGCTAGTATGAGGATGTTAACAATTTAGTGATGGAAGAGTTTCTGATGGGGTTATTAGACAATTTGTTAAGGGTTAGTGCAATATGACGACAACCAACAGGCTAAATATTGAAAGTCACCTTTACTTTTTATCGCCAGTGTTGCTCATAAATATCCATATGATCTCTGGCCATTTTTTGGGGAGTAAACCGTGATGCCCGTTTCACCCCTTGCTGAATGAGACGACTTCTTAATTCCGGTTGTGTTCTTACCTGGTAGATGGCCTGAGCTAAAGCCTGAGCATCTAGTGGGTCCACATATACACAAGCATCACCACCCACTTCTCCAAAACACGATCCGGTAGAAGTGATGACCGGAATACGGCTATAGAATCCTTCCAGGATAGGGATGCCGAACCCTTCTAACAAAGAATTGTACACCAAAAGATTCGCACATTGAAAAATGGCCGTCAGATCATCCTGAGGTACCTGACGCAGGATTTTAACCCGGTTCTCCAGATCATGTTGCCCGATAAATCGTTCTATCGCTTGTTCTTCCGAGCCCCGGCCACCCACCAATACCATTTGTAAGTCACTGTCCGTGGGCAGCAACACGAACGCTTCCAACAGTTTCAGGTGGTTCTTCCGACGATTAAAGGCACCCACGTGAAGTATATAATCACGCGGCAGATGATATTTTTGGCGTACCATGTCTAACTCAGATTGAGTCCATGTATGGCCAAAGCGCGGATCGGCGCAGAGATGGATCACATGGATTTTCTCCTCCGGTATTTGATAGAGCTCGACGAGATCGTATTTAGTCTGAGCACTGACAGCGACAATGCAATGGGCTTTATTACAAGCATGTTGAACTTTATGACGGTAGCTCAGGCGGTCCAACCAGGGATATTGCTCCGGAAAACGCTCAAAGATCAGATCGTGAATGGTGACCACCGACTGAATGCCAGTTTTGTCTAGGCCCACTGGAAGTTCATGACTTAGTCCATGGTAAACATCCAAATCCTGCTTTTTTGCTTCCCTGGTGATGCGGACCCGTCGCCAATATGCAGGAACCGTTTGATCCTGCCATGTATGAGGGGTGATCAATTGAAAGCGG
>JAYRWN010000422.1:0-3982 GCA_041917975.1 Saprospiraceae bacterium
CACCGGCTGGGGTTTTGTTCTTATTTTCTGATCACCTGGGACATCATCCGTTATGCCCAGTCGGCAGGCTATCATCATGTAGGGCGGGGCAGCGGGGCCAATTCTATTGTAGCTTATTGTTTATACATAACGGATGTGGATCCGTTGGAGCTGGACTTGTATTTCGAGCGGTTTATCAATCCGCACCGCTCATCGCCGCCGGATTTTGACATCGACTTCTCGTGGGATGAACGGGACGACATTACCGACTACATTTTTAAGCGGTACGGACGGGAACACACAGCCCTACTGGCTACTTACAATACATTTAAAGGCAAGTCTATCATCCGCGAATTGGGTAAAGTGCTGGGACTGCCTAAAACGGATATTGACCTTATTGTGGATGAGCCTCTGGCCAGTCACAAACACCATCCTTTTGCCAGGCATATTTTTAAATACGGCAAACTGCTGGAGGGCTTTCCCAATTATCTGTCCATCCATGCCGGAGGCATCATCATCTCGGAAGAACCCATTTTTTATTTCACCGCTTTGCAGCTGATGCCTAAGGGCTTTCCGATCACTCACTTTGATATGTATGGTGCAGAAGATCGCGGGTTCCACAAGTTCGATGTGCTCAGTCAGCGTGGGCTGGGTCATATCAAGGACGCGGTAGAACTGGTGAAAATAAACCAGGGCCGGCAAGTGGATATCCACGATATACCGCGCATCAAACAGGATGAACGCGTGCGCAACCAGTTGCGCTCGGGGCAGTGTATTGGGTGTTTTTACATTGAATCACCGGCCATGCGTGGTCTGCTGACTAAACTGCATTGTGACAATTATGTCCATTTGGTCGCCGCCAGTTCCATCATCCGTCCGGGAGTAGCCAAGTCCGGCATGATGCGTGAGTACATCCACCGGTTTCATCATCCCCACTCTTTTCAATATCTGCATCCGGTGTTTGAAAAGCATTTGGGTGAAACGTTTGGCGTCATGGTATACCAGGAGGATGTGATGAAAATTGTCCACCATTTTGCCGGGTTGGACCTGGACGAATCGGATGTGTTGCGCCGCATCATGACGGGTAAAAAGAAAACGTCCGATACGTTTCGCAACCTCCGCGATAAATATTTCCGGAATTGTGAAGCACGGGGGTATCCACCCGATTTGATTAACGAAGTATGGCGACAGATAGAAAGTTTTAGCGGTTATTCCTTCTGCAAAGCACATTCAGCCAGTTTTGCCGTGGAATCTTTCCAGAGCCTTTATCTCAAAGCGTATTATCCATTGGAATTTATGGTAGGGGTGATCAATAATTTTGGTGGTTTTTATTCTGCCGAATTATATGTCCATGAAGCGCGCATGTGTGGGGCCATCATTCATGCACCCTGTGTAAATCACAGCATGCACCTCACCCATATTTATGGCCGGGATATCTACATCGGGTTCATCCATATTCATGCTCTTGAGCGGAACGTGGCGGTGGGCATCGTAGAGGAGCGGTTACACCATGGGCCTTACCGGCACCTGGAAGATTTTGTACAGCGCATCGATATCGATAAAAACCAACTGGAGATTTTGATCCGTATCGGCGCTTTCCGGTTTAGCGGCTTAAATAAATACGAACTGATGTGGCAAAAAAATGCCGTATACAATCCGGCGGTACAACACCACCAGTGTGGCAGTTTTTTTCAAGAAACGGCGGAGACTTACGTCTTGCCTACACTGGAGGAAACCCGTTATGAACAAGCTTTTGACGAAATGGAGTTGCTGGGGTTTCCGCTATGCTCTCCGTTCGATCTCCTGGCCACTGCGCCGAAAGGCAGTATTCTAGCCACCGAATTGCGCCAGTATCACGGTAAGACTATTGACATCCTGGGGTATTTTATCACCTACAAACCAGTGACTACCATCAAACACGAATTGATGAATTTCGGCACCTGGATAGACCTGCGCGGCCATTTTTTTGACACCACCCATTTCCCGGATGTACTCAACCGCTATCCGCTCAAAGGACGCGGTTGTTACCGGCTTACCGGAAAAGTAGTAGAGGATTTTGATTTCTACAGCCTGGATGTTATCTCCCTGGAAAAATTACCTTATGTAAAGGACGAACGGTACTAAATGTTATCAGTGGCGATGCGCACTAGCAAACACTTTAAATTCGTATTTAAGTTCATCAAACATTTTGCGCTGCACATCCACCCGATCTCGAATCATCGGATGGTCAGGAAAACTATTGGTCACGTCTTGATCATGTACATGAGACGCTAAAAATTTTTCATAACGACGCACATCGTGCTTGAGGATATCAATGATCTCTTGGTGGCGAATGAATTGGTTTTGAAAGCGTTCGGATTGGGCTAGTACATCAGCATTTTGTTGGCCTTTGCTGATCACCTCAGCCAATACTTTTTTATAGGCGATCAGCTCATCTTCCCAAAAGTTCAGCTCATCTTCCCAGACCCGATGCTCTTTATGCAGGCTGGATATAGTTACAGGATTTGACATAGCATTTATTTTTTGATTAATTACGGGCAATAAAATAAGAAACTACCGGGCATCCGGTGAGTCAAATCATGCTGTCAATTAATTGAAATCACTCAAACTCAGCAATAAGTTCTATTTCCACGGCAATATTGCGTGGTAATGAACCCATGCCCACGGCGGAGCGGGCATGCTTGCCTTTTTCACCAAATACTTGCACCAAAAGGTCCGAGCACCCATTGATGACTTCCGGTTGCTGGGTAAAGTCCCCATTGGCATTGACCATGCCCAACACTTTTACGATGCGTTTTACCCGATTCAAGTCACCCAGACCTTCTTTTAAGGCTGCCAATAACTGTATTCCGCAAAGGCGGGCTGCTTCATAGCCTTGTTCTACCGTCAGGTCCACACCCACTTTGCCAGTCATCAAGGTGCCGTCAGGCAAGTTAGGTCCTTTGCCGGCTGTATAAATCAAATTACCGGTAATGACACTGTTCACATAATTGGCTACCGGTTTGCCTGGTTCTGGCAAGGTGATACCCAGCTCTTTTAATTTGTCTTCAATATTTATTTTTGGCATAGTTTCTTCGGATTTAGCTGTGGAATTGTCATTATCTTTTGCAGTCTGTGGTTGTGAACATCCGGCAAAAATAATAAGTAAAACAAGCAAAAACACATGACGCATATTCAGTGCAATTTTATAAGAGTTAGCAAAGTCCGAAAGTAGACATTTTTAGCGAAAAACAAATCCCCAACCTTTGCTATTTTGCAGTAAATATACTTGCACATGTATACTACATTGATATCGGCAGAAGAGGTGGCACAACATCTGAAGGAAACACATTGGCGGCTGGTCGATTGCCGTTTTGCTTTGATGAACCCGGAACAAGGGGCTGAGGATTACCAGGTCAGCCATGTGCCTGGAGCAGTTTACGCTCACATGAATGCCGACTTATCCGCTCCGGTTGTGCCAGGCCAAACCGGACGCCACCCACTGCCGGAGATAGAACACCTGGTGCACTTGTTCAGTCACTGGGGCATAGATCGTTCGGTACAAGTTGTAGCCTATGATGATTTTCATGGGGGTATGGCTGCACGGTTATGGTGGTTGCTGCGGTGGTTGGGTCACGAGCAGGTGGCCGTATTGGATGGAGGATGGCGGCAGTGGAAAGCCTTAAATCTTCCCATTAACGACGAGGTAACCTATCCGGAGCCGCGGGTTTTTATTCCCGAAATTCAAAGCCACCTCATCATTGATACAGCCTTTATTAGCCAAAATCTTCCCATGGCCAGCTGGTGTCTGGTAGATTCCCGGGAACGCGAGCGTTACCTGGGCTTACACGAACCAATCGATCCGGTAGCCGGACACATCCCTGGAGCAAAAAATTACCCTTACCTGGATAACCTGGACGGAAATACCTGGAAGTCTGCAGCAGAATTTAGGCGTCGCTTTGCTCCGCTTCACGACCATTACACTGCTGATCAAACGGCGTTTTATTGTGGCTCAGGAGTAACC
>JAYRWN010000423.1:0-11174 GCA_041917975.1 Saprospiraceae bacterium
GATCGTGGTGCCCCGTGAGCGCGCTCTGGCCGTAGCCGCTGCGGCACGCGAAGAATTACGCCTGGATAAAGCAGCCCGCAAAAATTTATATAAACAGTTGGGTATACCTGCTGATTTTACCGTAGAGGGAGAGCATTAAAAGCAGAAAATTGGAACAATTTAATCTTTGTTTAGCGCAGGAGAATTAGAATAATAATATACCTATTTCGTAAAAATAATCATGTTTATCAATATGTACAATTAAAAATTACTTCATAAACTGTTCAAATAATGAGTAAAGAAGCACTGCGGGTGAAAAATTTTTGTGGGTTAAGTTCAATAAATATTCCGGTAAAATCTATAAATATACTTATAGGACCACAAGGGTCAGGGAAAAGTGTTATTGCCAAACTGCTGTATTTTTGCAAGGATTTTTATGCAGAAATAATCAAATTCGTTGAAAAAAACCAATCCATTGAGGATTTCGATATTTACATAGTTAATAAATTCTGCCGGATATTTCCAGTTGAAACATGGTTTGCCAATGACTTTAAGATTACGTATGTTCTGGATGATTTAAGAATAGAAATAGTAAAATCAAATGAAGAAAAAGTACACATCACCTATTCCAATGAATATACAAAGTTATTCAAAAGAGCCTCAAAAGAATTTTTGAAACTTAAGGAGACAAGTATTGTAACTCCAAAATTTGATAATCTTGACCGGGCATTTTTTTATAATAGAATTAATGATATCGTTGATGAATCTATTTCTCCAGTTGTTTCATTAAGTCAGTTTTATATCCCGGCTGGACGAAGTTTTTTTGCATATTTTCAGCAAAATATTTTTTCAATCCTAAGTGAAGATAAAGCTCTGGACCCATTATTGATAGAGTTTGGAAGATTTTATGAATTGGTTAGGAATGTAAACGATTCAAAATTGAGTAAAGGAATTGTGTCTCCTTTGGTTGGATTTGACGATATTTTACTCGGAAAGTACGTACGTGATGATGGCAAGGATTATATTGCCCACAATGATGGTCGAAAAGTAAATTTATCTTATGCTTCTTCAGGTCAGCAAGAAGTATTGCCTTTATTATTGATAATAAATGCTTTAAGGCAAGTGAATTTTTACTGGAGGAATGCAACATTATACATTGAGGAACCTGAAGCACATTTATTTCCTGATGCCCAGAAAAAATTGATGCATTGGTTAATCAACTCTTTTAATTACAGACCTGGAAAATTGCAACTAATTATCACAACCCATAGTCCCTATATTTTAACTGTACTAAATAATCTAATGCAGGCAGGATCAATAATAAAAGAAAAACCTGAAATATCTCAAGAGGTTAATTCCATAATTCCAAAGTCGGAAGTTATAAATTTGGATCATATTAGTGTGTATTTAGTCAAAAATGGTGAGGCAAAATCAATTATCGACAAGGATACTGAATTAATTTCTCAAACCGTACTTGATGATGTATCTAATGTTATTTCCGAAGAATTCAATAAATTACTTGACCTGACATTTCATGAAAGCACTTGAACCCTGTACCGAGGTTATCAGTCATCCAAAAATTACCTTTGAACAAAAGAGAAGTAAATTAACACTGGATAATAAAACCAGAGTTAAATTTAATAGAGTTGAATTAGACAAATGTATCCTCAGAGAAAAGGCCTGCGATTTCATACTCTTTAACGACATTATTGAGGTTTATATCGAATTAAAGGGACAAAAAATAAATGAAGCTTATAAGCAGATAGTGGCCAGCCTTAAAAGATGGGGTTCAGCGAAGAAACAGAGTAAAGCATATATCATTTGCACTTTCGTCCCTATGGTTACTACGGAGGTTCAGAGTAAGCAAAAATTATTCAGAAAAAATTACCATTCTGTATAAATAATAAAATCATCACCATTCGAAGATAAAATTTGAGTAAAAAAAATGAAAGTCTACTTGTTGATTTTTGTGTTATTGTGGCATCAGAAAACTAATTTAACCGCCCAAAATATCCTCCTCAATCCTGGTTTTGAACAGCTGGAAGACCAAGTGAATTGGATGTTTAAAGGTCCGGTAGAGCTCATGCAGCCGGATTATACATTTAGCACAAAATTCCAGCGCAGCGGAGCCACCTCTCTCCTCATGAGCAGCGATAACCCACACGTGCATGGCCGGGCGGTTCAAAATGTACCGGTGAACGGGGACCAGACTTACACCTTTAGCGCCTGGTTTTATCCACAGGATATCGTCTCCATTGACAAGTCTGTGCTGATCCGCATTAAGTGGTTCAAAGGTCAGCAAAACCTGGGATACCATTATGTGTATGAGGTTCACGCCCAGGCTGACGGATGGTACCAGGCTAAAAATACCCTCAAGGCCTTACCTGACGCCGACCGGGCAGAAATCGGCCTGGAACTGCGCTGGGGCACCGGGCAGGTGTGGTGGGATGACATCGTAATGGAGCCTGCTAATCCTGAACCACCCCGGCTAGTGAAGTTGGCCACGGTATATATCCGCCCCTCCGGTCCTACCGTGGAAAAAAATGTGGCAGAGATGGAGAAATTGTTGGATCAGGCCGGACAATCCGGTGTGCAAATGATCTGTCTCCCGGAAGGCTGGACGACTTATGGCACCGGACTGGGAATGACCAAAGTGGATGTGAATACTCTCGCCGGCAGTGCCTCCATCATGCTGGCCCGTAAAGCCCGGCAGTACGGCATGTACATCGTCTCCGGGCTATATTTATGGACCGGGGATACGTTGCGCAATGCCGCAGTGTTATATGACCCGCAAGGTCAGGTGCAAGGTATTTATGATAAGATACATCTTCCGGATAACGAAGCGGAGCAAGGCGCCGTACCCGGAGAACAATTGCCGGTATTTGATACCAAATATGGGCGCATCGGCATTCTCATCTGCTGGGATTATGCTTTTCCGGAAGTATCGCGGGCGTTAGCTTTGCAGGGTGCCGAAATCCTGTTTTGTCCCATCGCCGGTGATGTGCGCGGTGAGGACGTCTGGCGCATCACCGCCCGCAGCAGAGCCGTGGATAACGGAGTTTATTTTTTAACCGCCATTTATGATGGGAAAAGTGTAATTATTAATCCGGCCGGAGACGTATTGCAAGAGACTAATACCAATGGCCAAGTGATCATGGCAACTGTGGACCTAAATTTTAGTCCACCCTGGAACTGGCTGGGTAACGAAGGCCGGGGTTATTGGAAAGGAGTCTGGCGCAAAGACCGCCGGGCCGAAGTATTTGACCAAATCACTAAATACCAAACTGCAAACCCAAAATTGTAAACCCACTTAAATTATGTTAAAATTATTTTCAGGTTGAGTCGACATAATTCAGGAGGAAATAATACCTTGAAACGTAAATAATTTTTTAAATACCATCGATCGTTTAGCCATGAAAACTAAATCCTCCCGCCGTCAGTTTTTGACTCAAATTTCATTAACTGCTGCAGGCTTGGCCACTACACCGGCCTGGGGTGCTACTTTGCCTCAATTACTGCTGGCCACCAAACCCAATTCAAAAGTGGCGGGAGTGCAATTGGGCACCATCACTTACTCATTTCGCAGCATTCCTCACGACATTCATCAATTGTTACAATTTTGTGTGGATGCCGGAGTAAGCGCCATAGAAATGATGGGAGACCCTATGGAGACCTACGCCGGCAAGCCGGAGCCGCCCTTCCGCATGAACTTTGGACCAGGCCGCCCCCAACTTACGGATGACCAACGCGCTCAGTTAGCGGAATACGCTAAGTCGGTAGCTGCATGGCGTGCTTCCGCGTCGATGGATAAATTTAAGTCTGTCCGCAAAATGTTTAAAAAAAGTGGGGTAAGCATCTATGCGTTTAAACCCAACGCCTTTGGGCCGAATAATTCGGATGCAGAAGTGGACTATGGCATGCGGGCCGCCAAAGCCCTGGGCGCCACCAGCATAACCCTGGAATTGCCCACCGACCCGGCGCAAAGCCAAAGGTTAGGTAATTTAGGGGCGAAAAATGGGATATATGTCGGCTACCATAACCACTTGCAAGCTACGGAGACCCTGTGGGATGAAGCTCTTAAGCAATCCCCATACAACACCATTAATCTGGATGCCGGGCATTATTGGGCGGTAGGAGGAAAAAATGCCGAGACCTTACTTAATTTTATTCGCAAACACCATAGTCGCATCACCAGCATGCACCTGAAAGACCGGACCACTCCCGATTTGGGTCAAGGTAATCTGGAATGGGGCCAAGGCAATACACCCATCCGGGATATTTTAACGTTAATTCGCGACAATCAATACCAATTTCCGGTGACCATAGAATTGGAATACCAGGTGCCTGAAGGCTCCGATGCAGTAAAAGAAGTAAAAAAATGCGTCGACTACGCCCGGAAAATTTTGCTCAACGAAATGTAAAGCGGAGATTTTTAAAATTTTTCTGGCCAATTAAAAATTGGCCAACTGAATAACGTGTTAATTATCTGATACTATGCCATACGGATTTGCAGAACATGGATCTAATTCTCTAAAAAATAACCGGAATATACAAGAACATATACATTCAACTCATTTTAAAACTGCCGAAAACAAAGACTGGGCTAAATATAAACACCTGGGATCGGACCTATATAAATTCAGGCAAAATAATCGTCCGAATAAATTTTTCAGAATAACAATTTTCATTACCATCGTTGTAGTAATTATTTTATTTCTGATCATGTGGAAGATAGAATCATCAAAATAACTGACAGCAATATTCCCGGACCATAAAATTTTGATCCCAGGTCTTAAAAAATGGGGGTTCAAAACTGAACCCCCTCCAAACTTTAAACTCATGCTATTTTCAAACCGCTATTAATTCAAGCGGTACACCAGATTTTCATTAATCTTTTGGGTGGTTTTCTCCGGCCAAATGAGGAGCAAGCCGACAATAAAAACTATATTTTTCATGATGTATTGACCCACCAGGGTAAATGTCAACGGGCCGGTAAAGGAAGATTCCGGCATTAATAAAAAAGGCGTAAAGGTACAAGCCATATGAAATAGTGCTATCACTATAGCCAGCCTAACAAAACGATTTGATAAAAATAACAAGCCGATCGATACTTCCATCAAAGCCAATAAAAGGATGCTGATTTGCCTGGGTATAAGGTGCAGGAAAAGGCCGTCAATGGTATCCTTGGCTAAAGCATCCGCCGGACTTAATTCCGGAACAAATTTTAAAGCCCCAAACCAGACGTAAATGATGCCTAAGGTTATCCTCAGCCAGATCAATTTTTTTTCCAAGGTTATGTTCGATAAAGTTTTAGCTATCATACCAGTGCATTTATAATGAATCGCTCTTTTTTTCTTCTGGAATAAATCTAATTTATTTGTTCAGGAATCTGAACGCTGACCACCGTGATTAAACTTTTATTAAGCACATTTTAAGCTCTCTCTAAGCTTGAAGATAAAATTCTGTTGCAGTCTTTTTATTTAAGCCAATCAAGCCGAAACTTAATAAGTGGGGTGAGCGTATGACGTTTGAGCGTTTACCTATTTGATATGAACTAAATAAAAATGATTCTTAACTCCTTTGGGAAGCCAAGATTTTAGCGATAAAAGTACTCATGGTACTTATTGGTGATTGGTCAGATATGCGTATTTTGAGCGGTTGCTTAAATTATTGAAGATAAACCTTTATGTTATGCGTTGCTTAATCTTTTTTATGGGGATGGTGTCTTTTTCTCTGTCTGCTCAGGATAAACCCAAATGGGATGTCAATAATCCCGGCGGCCCCTACCAAGAGGTTGCTTTTACGGTGCGCGAAGGTACCTGGATGAATGTGGATGTTTCTCCCGATGGCAAAGAGGTAGTCTTTGATTTGTTAGGTGACATTTATGCGCTGCCCATCCAGGGAGGTACTGCCCGCACCCTGCGTTCCGGTCTGGCTTTTGAAGTACAGCCGCGTTACAGTCCGGATGGCCAATCCATCTTATTTACCTCCGATGCCGGAGGCGGGGATAATGTCTGGATTATGGACAAAAACGGGCAAAATGCCCGACAGGTAAGTAAAGAGTCCTTCCGGCTCCTGAACAATGGGGTGTGGACGCCGGATGGTCAATACATCATCGCACGCAAACACTTCACCTCTACCCGCTCTCTTGGCGCCGGTGAACTGTGGATGTACCACACGTCCGGAGGAAGCGGCTTGCAATTGACCCCACGCAAGAATGATCAACAGGATCTGAACGAACCCTGCGTGTCTCCCGACGGGCGCTACGTCTACTACAGCGAAGATGCGTATGCGGGCGGTTATTTTCAGTACAATAAAGATCCGAATACCCAGATTTTTGTGATTAAAAGGTTCGACCGGCAAAAAGGTATTTCTGAATTTGTTACCGGTGGTGCCGGCGGGGCAGTGCGTCCCCAACTATCTCCCGATGGCCAGATGTTGGCCTTTGTAAAACGCGTCCGCACCAAATCCGTACTTTATCTGCGCCAAATCGGCACCGGGGAAGAATGGCCTGTTTATGATCAATTATCCAAAGACCAGCAGGAAGCCTGGACTATTTTTGGCATTTATACCGGATTTGGCTGGACCCCGGATGGAAAATATGTGGTTATCTGGGCACAGGGCAAATTAATCAAGGTGGATGTCAGCAAAATTAATTCCGCCCAGGACATCCCCTTTATCTGTGAAGTTAAACAGCGCATCGCTGAGGTGGTCCGCTTTAAACAAAACCTTAACCCCGATAAATTTAAAGTGAAGGTTATTCGCCAGGCTGTGACATCACCGGATGGACAATGGCTGGTGTTTAGCGCCGCCGGGCATTTATACAAAAAACCATTACCCAATGGACTGCCGGTACGGATAACTGCTGGGACAGAATTTGAATTTGATCCGTCGTATTCTGCGGATGGTCGTAACCTGGTCTATGTTAGCTGGTCGGATGAAGCGCTGGGAGCCATAAAAACCGTTAATGTAGCTTCCGGTGTCACCACCACCATTACCCGGGAAAAAGGCATTTTCCGGACACCTTCCTTTTCTCCTGATGGACAGAAGATCGTTTTTCAAAGAGAATCCGGTACGGAAATTCTAACCAACAGTTTTAGTGTAAAACCAGGTATTTACTGGTTATCGGCACAAGGCGGTGAGGCCACTTTGGTTAGCGAAAAAGGGCAATCCCCGCGCTTCAATGACTCTGGAGAGCGTATTTATTACGTCAGTGGTTATGGCATGAATCGTACTTTCGGCAGCTATAAGCCGGATGGCAGCGATGATCGAACCATCTTCAAGAGTGTTTACGGCAGCCAATTTGTGGTGAGTCCGGATGAGCGCTGGGTCGCTTATGTGGACTTGCACAAAGTGTATATCGCAGCATTTCCGCATACCGGCAAAGTCATTGACCTCAACGCCACCACTACGGATTTTCCACTCAAACAAGTGGCTCTGGACGCCGGGATTAACCTGCACTGGAGTGCCGACAGCCGGCGCTTGCACTATACCTTGGGGGATCAGTATTATACCATTCCCCTTGAAGAACGGTTCGAATTTGTGGCTAACCGGCCTGATTCATTATTTAAGCTGCCCACCTCCGGACTGGACGTCGGCCTGGAGTTAACTACAGATAAACCACAAGGGGTCGTCGCCTTCACCAACGCCAGGCTCATCACGATGAAGGGTATGGAAGTCATCGAGAATGGAACAGTAGTGGTGGAAAGCAATCGGATTAAAGCAGTGGGACCGGCTAAAACTATTAAAATACCGTCCGAAGCTAAAATTATCGATGCCAAAGGCAAGACGATCGTGCCTGGTTTTATCGATGCCCATGCACACGGAGGTCATTTTTACGACGGGATTACTCCGCAGACATTCTGGCCATATTATGCTAATCTCGCTTATGGCGTCACCACCATGCATGACCCCAGTGCTAACACCGAATGGGTTTTTGCCCTCAGTGAGATGGTGAAAGCCGGACGAATCGTGGGGCCGCGTGTTTTTTCCACCGGGACTATTTTATACGGGGCTGACGGTGATTTTAAAACGGTCATTAATTTGCTGGATGATGCACGCAGTGCCTTGCGGCGGACCAAAGCTTTCGGGGCCTTTTCGGTAAAAAGTTATAACCAGCCGCGCCGCGAACAACGTCAGATGGTCATTCAGGCGGCCCGGGAGCTGGAGATGGAGGTAGTGCCGGAAGGAGGCTCCTTCTTTTATCATAACACCAGCATGGTCCTGGATGGGCACACCACTATTGAGCACAACATGCCGGTAGCGCCATTATACGATGACATCGTACAAATGTGGAAACATGCCGGCACCGGATACACCCCTACACTGATCGTAAATTATGGCTCCGTCAATGGCGAATATTATTGGTACCAGCACACCAACGTCTGGGAAAAAGAACGTTTGTTGCGCTTCACGCCGCGCAGCATTATTGACAGCCGCAGCCGCCACCGGACCATGTTGCCGGAAGAAGAATATACCAATGGCCATATTTTGACTGCGCAAAGTGTCAAAAAATTGCTGGACGCTGGCGTAAAAGTGAATACCGGAGCCCATGGTCAGTTACAGGGCCTGGGAGAACATTGGGAGATCTGGATGATGCAGCAGGGCGGCATGTCCAACCATGAAGCATTAAAAACGGCCACCATTAACGGGGCGCAATCCCTGGGGCTGGACACCTGGATCGGTTCGCTGGAACCCGGTAAATTAGCCGACCTGCTGGTGCTGGATAAAAATCCACTGGAAAATATCCGTCATACGGAAAACATCCGTTACACCATGGTCAATGGTCGCCTTTATGATGCCGAAACCATGCATGAAGTCGGTAATTATAACCAAAAGCGAGGAGCTTTCAGCTGGGAAAAGGCTAAAAACTCATCCGCATTTCCCTGGCATGAAGAAGCGGAAAGCAGGGGCATCGGCCGTTGTTTGTGTGGAAAACATTGATGCAATGATTTATTCGCAATACGGAATTTCTAAATTTTTTTATCCAAGCAAATAATTAAAAGAAATTAACCGCAGACTAAACGAATTCTGATTACCAAACCGATCATTCAACTATCCTTAATATGGGGATAATAACAAAGACTCTAATATATTCGGACGGGCCGATGACCTTTCAAGGTTTTATCGCCTGGAAAGATGATTTGCCACAACGAAAACCATTGATTCTCATTGCCCATGCCTTTCGCGGCCAGGGCGCTTTTGACGAAGAGAAAGCCCTCGTTTTGGCGGAACTGGGTTATGTGGGTTTTGCCATTGATATGTATGGCCAGGGCCGCAGGGCTAAAGATGCCGATGAAGCCGGACGCCTGATGAATGAGCTGACTTCTGATCGCCCCTTGTTGTTAAAACGTATTCTCCTCGCGCTGAAAACCGGTCGGGAACTGCCTCAAGCCGATCCTGAACGGGTCGGAGCTATCGGGTTTTGTTTTGGCGGGAAATGTGTGCTGGATTTGGCCAGGTCCGGGGCAACGCTGCGGGGTGTGGTGAGTTTTCATGGATTATATGATCCTCCCGGTATTCACCATCCTGGCCCTATCCGGGCTTCCGTACTGGTTTTGCACGGCTGGGAAGATCCCTTGGCTCCGCCGCAAGCGGTATTGGATTTAAGCGAAGAATTAACCGCACGGCAAGCCGAGTGGACCATACACATGTACGGGCATACCGGTCATGCTTTCACCAACCCGCAAGCGCAAAACCGTGAATCCGGGCTCTTTTACCAAGAAAAATCCAGTCAGCGCGCCTGGCTAGCCATGCAAAACTTCTTTGCGGAAGTGATGTTGTAAAACTTAGACGTAGAGATGACTATTGGACTTAGCTTGGCCAACCAAATATTTGCCATTTTTGCTCAACATTTTGTTGTCAAGCGACTGATTAATTATCAGGGAGTTCATTCCGCTTAATCTGCTGAACAGCCTGGTTTATGCGGGCAAAGAAAGCCGGAGATGGACCATGACACACATAAATTTGATTACCGTGCTGGCGCGAAAGCGGCATATTCAACTCCCAAACTTTTTCAATGGTGTTAAAAAAACCAGGCATGTCGTCACCCAATTCGTCGTTCACATAAATCAACGTTTGAAAATCAGCCGGCAGGGAATCCGGGAACCAATATTTAAAACTTTCATTAAAACTCCACACCTGCGGCAACCGCCAGGGTCGCCCAAAGTGAGTGATGGCGCCCGCCTGGCCGTAACTTTCTGCATAAATGGCTGCACGACCAGGCTCGGGAAGTTTGGCCCACTGCCGTCCCACTTCCTCACCCAATTCTTGCCAACCCAACATATCCGCGAAGTCCTGCGGCAGAGCATAATTCCGGCCGTTCTCCCAGCGCAGGATATTTTCCAGACCGGGTAGTTTGGTCAGTTTTTGAATAAGCCGGGTCTCCTGCTCAGGCGGTAATAGGGGCAAAGCAGCGGGGATGGAAATGAACCCAAATGCCAGAACAAAGACAATCAAGGCATAACGCAGCCAGAGCCAGCGCATAGCGGTTTGCGTGGCAATAAAAGCCGCTCCGGCAGCTAAGAGTACAGAATAAGCGCCCAGGGAATAATAACTTTTGGCATTAAAAAACACCAGTATGGCCATGACCATGAGATACATCCAACCCAACGGACGCCACAGTTTTGCTTCCGGTCTGAACAACAGATAATATAAGCCGGCCAGCCAAACCGGTAAAAACGGCATAAAAAAAATCATCTGATCACCTAAAAATCCGGTCCTGGTGACATGTACAAACTGCGTTGCCGCCAACTCACGCATGTGCTGAAACACCGGAAAATCGTGCTGCGCTTGCCACAACAGGTTGGGCGACCAAATTAAAATGGCAGCTCCACCGGCCAGATATAAAGCTCTGGTCTTAAACAGCCGGCGATGTTTACTCAATAAAAGCCCCGGCAAAAGCGCAAATATAAAGATGAGGACAGAATATTTGTTGAGCAGACCCAGCCCGGTGACCACACCGATATAAAGCAAATAGTTTTGTTGTTCCGTTTTCAGGTAACGCAGAAGCAGCCAGGATAACCAAGTCCAATAAAACAGGTCAAAGATCACCGGCATGAACAGCATACTGGTTCTGAGCCAAGCTCCGCTGAGAATTCCCGCCAGCCCTACCAGCGCCAGCGCAAAATCCCGCACACGGGGTGAAGCATCCTTCGGCAACAGGTCCAGCGTCATCAAACCGGTAATGAAGACCA
>JAYRWN010000424.1:0-2861 GCA_041917975.1 Saprospiraceae bacterium
GAACCAAGAGGTTACAAAAAATAAATAATGTCATTTCGACGGAGTCGACCGATAAATTTATTAGAATCGTATCCCTCATCATATACTCAATTAAAACAGAATAAACTATTTATTACGAATGGAGAAATCTATTAAACGGACGTTAGATGTCTCCGCTACGGTCGACATGGCACTAATATTTTGCCATTTTTGGACAACATTTTATTGATAAGGTACTAATTCTTACTATCGAGAATTAGGAACCTTTTATAAGGATTTAAAGTTTGCCTATCAAAATGAGTATAGATTTTATATACAAAAAGATCATATTGGAGCAATGAAATTTCATATTGGCTCAATAAAGGATTTTTCTATATTACTCCCAATTTCACAACTTAATAGTTTACGATTCAGTTTAATTTCTAAATAAGAAGAGCATTGACGAATCTTTATCAATACGGAATGGTGGGCTTGGGCACCATGGGTGCCAACCTGGTTCTCAACATGGTCGATAAGGGCTACCGGGTAGCCGGATTCGATAAAAATGAACGGGCGGTCAACGCATTGAATTTGCACGGTACTCCTGAACAGTTATGGGCCACAGCGGACCTGGAATCTTTCGTCAATATTCTGGAAAAACCGCGCAAAATCTTCATCATGGTCCCGGCTGGTGCGCTGGTGGACGAGGTGATTAATCAATTGGTTCCTCTGCTGCAGCCGGAAGACCTGCTGGTAGATTGTGGAAATTCTTTTTTCCAGGACACGCACCGCCGGATACAGCAACTTTTGCCGGCGGGATTGTTATTTATGGGTATGGGTGTCTCCGGGGGTGAAACCGGAGCCCGGCTGGGTCCCAGCATCATGCCCGGCGGTAATCAACAGGTGTACCTGCAGATCGAACCTCTCTTGAAAGCCATTGCCGCAAAGGTGCATGATGAACCCTGTGTAGCGTATCTGGGTGAAGGGGCTGCCGGCCATTACATCAAAATGGTGCACAACGGCATAGAATATGGCCTGATGCAACTCATCGCCGAGAGTTACCACCTGTTAAAATCTGTAGGCCAATTCGATAATGACCGTCTCAGCCAAACCTTTCATGATTGGAATCAGGGGCGTCTACATGCTTATTTAATCGCCATCACCGCTGCCGTTATTAACCAGGGCGATGACCGCGGTGAAGGGCAGTTGGTGGATAAAATCCTGGACAAGGCCCAGCAAAAGGGTACCGGCGCCTGGACCAGCCAGGAAGCTATGCGCAGCGGGGCGGCTGTACCGATCCTGGACGCAGCAGTGACTCAGCGCATCCTGTCCTCAATAAAAGAAGAACGCCAAAAAGCGGCTGGGATCAATCCGCTTCCGCCACCTGTTTCCTCGCTCAGTGCAGAAGAGATGACGAACTGGGTAGAGGAAGCGTTGTATGCGTCATTCATCCTGGCTTATGCCCAGGGGTTAGCACTGATCCGTCTGGGTTCCCGGCAATATGGTTTTAATACTTCGCTGCCTGCGGTGACCAAAGTCTGGCGGGGTGGATGTATCATTCGCGCCGACCTGTTAGAGCTGATCAGCACAGCGTTGGACCATGATCCGCACGCTCCGAATATCCTGCTGACTCCGGAAATAGCTTCTTTATTGCAGACGGGCATGCCCTACGTGCGCAAGTTGGTACAAACCGCCATAGAACACCAAATACCCGTACCTGCATTTAGCGCCGGGCTCAGTTATTACGACAGTTATCACAGTGTCTGGTTACCGGCAAATTTAATCCAGGCCCAACGGGATTTTTTTGGCGCGCATACCTATCAACGCATTGACCGCGAGGGTTTTTTCCACACCCAATGGGAAGAGAAGATCAGGTAAAATGCTCAGAAAGCAGTTTAAACTTTACCTGAAGATCAGCGTACCGAATTTTGCGGGCTGATGATAACTGCCCTGCGTCGGCGACCAGGCCATATACTTCAGATCTGATCCGGCATCGTCATTCAGCCGGTAGAAGTTGATCTTCCACTGCATTTGCGGCAACCTGGCCGGATTAAAATCCTTCACCAGATCTTTGAACGGAATGGAAATCTCGGTAGTCCACCATTGATCCGGCTGGGCATCATTCAAGGTGCCTTTGACCTGCACCGCCGTTTGTACCCCGGCCAAATTAAAAACCTTGGTGGCTTCAGCAGTAAACTTATCCGAATTATCAATGTAGGAATCGTAAATGACGTTGCGCGGAGAAACATTAAGCTCTACATAATTGGTTGGTGATTCGTCCGTGTCGATAAACACTTCTACCACCTCTTCCTCCCAAAGGTGTTCATCCCGTTTGGTATATTTGGTGTGGATGTTAGGATCATGACTGGTAAAAGCTAGGTGCAGATGTGTGTCAGAATAACCTACTTGCGCATACGTGGTGTATTTAGGATCGGCAATAACTTCTTTAGTCATACTGTTCTTCAGGTAGATTCGTGGCGCCCGCTGATAAAATTCTTCCTCCAGGCGACCATCCAACTGTACCGGAGCGGAAACTTTAACCGCTTTTGCCGTTGGTGTCGTTTGGCCGAGCATGGGGAAGAGGCGGCGGAGCTCAGCTTCATCCGGTTGGCGTCCGTATTCACAGATTTCAAAGGGTTCAATGTTTTGAGCGCCTTGAGCCGCAGCTTCGCCATACCACTTTTGAGCCATCGCCCGCAAGGCAGGGCTGATTACATCTTTGCGCACTTGAGCCAACCAGCTTTTGCGCTCCACATGATCTTTAGGTACCTGATCGAAAGCATGTACGGTCCAGGGCAACCATTCATAAAACTGGCTTTCATGGGCATCCAGGCCGTCGATACGACGTTCTACCACGGCATCGGTGATGACGGCCACGTCCGGTTCGAATGGATTGGGTTTTA
>JAYRWN010000425.1:0-36600 GCA_041917975.1 Saprospiraceae bacterium
AGGAGACATGTTGCCAGGGGGCACACCTTTGTATCCCTGCGCGATGGTTAAAAAGGGTACTAGTAACCCAATTACATATAACAGTATTTTTTTATACATTTGCATATGGCCACAGCAAATATACTAAATGGCTTGGACTGGCTGAGCGCTATAAAGGGTTTTAAAGCATATCTGCAATTGGAGAAATCCCTGTCCAAGCATTCGGTGGATGCGTATCACCGCGATATTCATAAACTGATGGAATTCATCACCATGAAATATCCGCAACAAGGTCCGCTGAAAGTAACCATGCACCAAATAGAAGCCATGATTATTTATCTCAGTGAACTGGGCATGCATGAACGATCGCAAGCCCGGTTGATTTCCGGTATTCGTGCCTTTTATAAATATTTGCTGGTAGAGGATTTAATTGATCAAGATCCTACTGAACTCATCGAAGGACCTAAGCTGCAGCGTAAAATCCCGGATGTACTTTCTTTCAACGAAATCAACGCGATTCTTCGGGCCATTGATCTGAGTACGCCTCAGGGTTTGCGAAATCGTGCTATGCTGGAGACCTTGTATGCCAGCGGACTACGTGTCAGCGAACTGGTTAATTTGCGCCTGACGAACGTTTTTTTTGAAATAGGCTTTGTTAAGGTACTTGGAAAAAATAATAAAGAGCGGATTGTACCCATCGGTCAGGAAGCGTTGAAACACATCCGTATTTACCTGGAGCATGTGCGAAAACTCCAGACGATTAAAAAAGGCCAGGATGATATATTGTTTCTCAACCGTCGGGGTAGCAAACTAACCCGGGAGATGGTTTTTATGATCATTAAAGAATCGAATGCCTTGGCTAAAACAACTAAGGTGGTCAGCCCACATACTTTTCGCCACTCTTTTGCTACCCACCTCATCGAAGGTGGTGCAGACTTGCGAGCGGTGCAGGATATGTTAGGTCATGAGTCCATCACCACTACTGAGATTTATACTCACCTGGACCGTGAGTTTTTGCGTGAAACCTTGTTTAAGTTTCACCCGCTATACCGGAAGTGAATTTGTCTTAATAAGCACGCGCAAACAAGACCCGTTGTGTCGAAGGTTTTCCGGTTAATATACAGTTGCCCGCTTCTGTAGGGTTATTTAGTGGAATGCAGCGAATGGTGGCTTTGGTTAATTCCTTTATACGCAATTCGGTTTCAGCAGTGCCGTCCCAATGGGCATAAATAAATCCACCACCATCCAGTTTTGCTTCAAAAGATGCCCAGTCATCCACAAAATACGTATGTTGAGCTCTGAAGTCTTTGGCTCTCCGTAAAAGATTGCCCTGGATATCATCTAGCAAATGAGCGATATAATCCGCTGCACCCTCTACCGGTACAGAAGTTTTTTCTTTAGTGTCCCGTCGGGCGATTTCCATCTGACGGTTTTCCAGGTCCCGCAGGCCGATGGCCACACGTACAGGTATTCCGCGCAGTTCATGTTCGGCAAACTTAAATCCTGGCCGGTTTTTATCATCCTGATCGTATTTTACCGAGATGCCCTTGGCTTGTAAGGCTTTTATTAACGTTTGAGCAGCCTCATTGATCTCTGTTGCAGGTTTAGGAATAGGGATAATGATCACTTGCAGTGGGGCCAGCTTTGGTGGGACCACCAGCCCTTCATCATCAGAGTGAGTCATAATCAGTCCGCCGACTAATCGTGTGGAAACCCCCCAGGACGTAGCCCAGACCAGTTCCTGTTTATTTTGTTCATTCAGGAAATTAACCTCAAAAGCCCGGGCAAAATTTTGGCCTAGAAAGTGCGAGGTACCTGCTTGCAACGCTTTACCGTCCTGCATCATGGCTTCGATCGTATACGTCTCATCCGCTCCCGCAAAACGTTCGTAGGGAGTCTTGCGACCTTTGATGACCGGCATGGCCATGTACTCTTCCGCAAAACTGGCATAGATGTCATGGATTAATTCCGCTTCTGCTATGGCTTCTTCTTTGGTGGCATGTGCAGTGTGGCCTTCTTGCCATAAAAATTCTGTTGTGCGCAGGAATGGACGGGTACGCAATTCCCACCGCACGACATTGGCCCATTGGTTGATTAACATTGGCAGGTCCCGATAAGAGTGGATCCAGTCCCGATAGGTATTCCAGATAATCGTTTCAGAAGTTGGTCTTACCACCAGCTCTTCTTCCAGTTTGGCCTCTGGATCAACTATAAGCCCGTGACCATTAGGATCAATCTTGAGGCGGTGATGGGTGACTACGGCACATTCTTTGGCGAATCCCTCTACATGTTCAGCCTCTTTGCTCAAGAAACTTTTTGGTATAAAGAGGGGAAAGTAAGCATTGGTGTGCCCGGTAGCTTTGAACATGCGATCCAGCTGTTCTTTCATGTTGTCCCAAATGGCAAAACCATTGGGTTTGATGACCATACACCCCCGAACGGCAGAGTGGTCTGCCAAATCGGCTTTGCTAACTATATCGTTATACCATTGGGAGTAGTTCTCAACTCTTGCAGTGATTGCTTTAGCCATAAATTATTGAAACTGTTGTGTATAGTTAAATTATTGTTATTGCAGGAACCAATAGGGGTCCTTTTCCGTCAATATGGTAGTGATGAAAATGTTTATTGTATATTTAACGTTTACAAAAGATACTTTTAAAATCACATTAACAAATAAATTGCCGTAAAAGTAATAAATTGCAAGCAAGTGTTAAGAAAGTCCCGATATTATATCATAATCAAAAGTAATAAAGCAATGAAAAAACTATGGTTTACCGCAATGTTGGCCTGCTTCTGGGCTTTAATAGTTGCTCCGGTAAGCGCCCAGACTGATGATGTCTATTATGATCCGGATCAGGATGATGACTATTATTGGTCTGCCAACGATGACGAAGTCTATGATGAGCCTTATGAATACCATGAGATCTACGACGATTATTCTTATACCCGTCGTTTGAATCGTTTTGCCCGCCCATCTCTAGGGTTCGGTTATTTTTCACCGGTATTCGTGGATCAGTACTACTACGATCCGTTTTTCGTCCAGCCCGGCTTGACATTGTCCATTAATTTTGGCTCACCCTTCAGCCGATACACCTATGGCAGTTACTACAGCAGCTGGAATCGTTGGTATGATCGTTATAACTGGAATTATTGGAATCCTTGGAGCCCTTCCCGCTTCTATAGCAATAATTTCCTTACTGTAAATAATTTTTATGGTTTCGGTGGCTACGGGGGTGGCTATTTTGGTGGATATGGCCTCAATGCCTATTGTTCACCTTACCAAATCAATAATTACTACGGAGGTTCAGGCATTTCCCGCTTGAACAACGATCGCGGCACCTATTACGGAGCAAGAAAATATGCCACCACCTATAGTGCACCAGCTGATCGTAACCGCTCCTATAATCCCCGCTCTACGGGTGTAACCAACAATGGTACCATTAACCGTAATCCAAACACGTATAATGGGCCTCGTACCATCAATCCTTCCAGCCGAGTAAATAATCCATCCGGCCGCAGCAATGGTGATCGTACTTACAATACCAACCCCAATGTTTCTCCACGTTCTAACTCCATTCCGTCTGACCGGAGCAACCGTACTAATATTAACCCTTCTTCACGTGGCAGCAACAATAATCCGGGGTACTCGCCTAGAAGCTCAAATAATTCGCCTCGCAGTATCAACAATGATGCTCCACGGACGAATAATTATACGCCACGCAGCTCTGGCAACAATAATTACAGCTCACCTGCTCCTTCTTCCAGAACATATAATGCACCATCTTCTTCTCCAAGGAGTTACAGTGCACCATCCTCTTCCCCTTCCCGCTCTTCTGCTGCTCCCTCTACCCCACGCAGTAGTGGTTCGGGTTCACCAAGAGGGCGCAATTAAAGACATAAAATATTCACAGCCTTCGCTGTAAAAAATAACCGCAGGGGTGAACATGTAAGGTGTTCACCCCTTATTTTTAGCGACATTTCTATCAGATACTTAAGCATGAACAAGAGTATTTTTTCGGTCTTTTTCATCTTTGCCGGTTCGCTGGTCTATGCTCAAAATGTGAATGATGCTGTGCGCTACAGTTTTCAGGATTATGCTGGTACTGCGCGTCATACAGCGGTAGGTGCTTCTATGTCGGCGCTCGGTGGTGACCTAGCGGCCATGAGTCAAAATCCTGCTGCCATAGGTTTATTTAGATGGTCTGACCTCACTTTAACTGGTGGATTGTACAGCACGGACACCAAGTCCACACTGGGCTTAGAAATCCTCAAGAAAAATTACTCGCAGTTTAATGTGACCAATTTAGGTATAGTGATGGTGCATCGACCCATCGGCTCTAAATGGAAAACTTCAAACTTGGGTTTGTCCATCACCCAGACTAATGATTTTAATACCCGCTTTGATTTTCGCGGCACTTCTGAAGGGTCATTAACATATAGCCTTGCAGATAAAGCAGATGGTTTAAGCCCTGATCAGCTCAACGATTTTGATACTCGACTCGCTTACGAGACGGGAGCTATCTATGATTTTGAAGGTGATAATCAATACGAATATGACTTAATACTGGCTAATGATCGCGAGGTGCAAAAAGAGCAACTTGTTACTGAAAAAGGGCATAAGAAGGAATTTGTTATCGGGGTAGGGGCTAATTATGATGAGAAATTGATGTTGGGAGGATCGGTCAGCATACCCTTCGTAGAGTTCGAACAAGAAAAAAATTACCGGGAAAGTGATCAGAATGATAAAGTGGAATTCTTTAATGCGTTGCGTTTCGAAGAATATTTGAACACCAGCGGCTCCGGTTTGAAAGCCAGTGCCGGCTTGATTTATGTGGTCAATAAATATTTACGCCTGGGTGCCGCCTTTCATACACCCACGCGCTATAGAATGTCCGATGTATACTTCACCACATTCATTTATGATTTTACCGAAGATGGCGAGCGACAAGAGATATCCCGACTTTCTCCCAGCGGTAACTTTAATTACCGTTTCATTAGCCCATGGCGTGCCGCAGCGTCCATTGGCGTGATCATGGGTAAAAGGGGCTTTCTTAGCGGAGACGTGGAATATGTGCCTTACCAGAAATCCAAATTTCGCATCGGTGATGATCCAACCTATGAAAGGCAATTAAATCAAAATATCGCTGACCAACTGAGTCAGGGTATAAATATTCGCGGGGGAAGTGAGCTGGCGTTTGGAAAATTCAGAATTCGCGGAGGATTGGCATTTTTAAGTCCTGTACGTAAAAATGGTGACTCAGTCAAAATCTATGGCAGTGGTGGATTAGGGTTCAGGGGTAATAAATTTTATATAGACCTGGCCTATCGCATCGGTACTCATCAAGCTGATTACTCCCCCTACCAAACCGGCGATATTTACCCTGTAGTAAGTCAAAATAGGTTAAATCAGTTAGGCCTGATCACTTTAGGATTTAAATACTAAACCCAACCAATCGTCAATGCATTGCCAGGTCTGTTTCAGGTTCGGAAACTACCACCACTGAACCTTTTAGGTTTTGATCTTTTAATGCCCAAGTGTCTGTAACCGTAGTTTGTAACCAAAGGTTACCTGATTTTCTAAATATCTGGACATTCAATCCATAGATATCATGAAACAGGCTTTCTAATTCCTCAACGGTCATGTATGGACTTAATATGACCGCCCCTTCATGATGTCGAACACGTACGTCTCCTAACTTCTTGGATTTATTTATTGGTTTAGCAATGGTCCCTTGCTTGGAATGGTGTTCATCAAAGTAAAATTCCATCTTCAAATTCTTAAACTGATCTGAAAACTGTTGTTCAATTTCAGCCAAAGTCATTTCATTCTTGATCAACATAATAATTGATTTAAAATAGTTTAGAAATAAAACGATGGGAGGCTATTATTTGGTATAACAATTATCAGGCCTGAACGATGATTAAAGTCATGATTACCAGACTGTTGGTGGCTGTTTTAAATCAGTGATGCCCGGGACTAAAAATTTAATTATCAGGGAACTTTTAGTCCAACCGCTGAATTCCCAGTGGCATGCCTACATGAATCATTGTAAGGTGCCCAGAAGGTGAGGATCTTTTTGTATCGTTTGAAAAGTTTCTAGTCCGCAATCCAGAAACTTGATATATCCATTTACACCTTCTTTGTATTCACGAGCAGGAACTAAGACTTGTTCGTCCGGAGATACCAATACATACAAAGGCTGGGAGATTTGTTTAAAATTTACACTTTGAAAATCTTTCCAATATGACCCTATTTTACGGATTTTTTCACCCGTATTTTTTGAAAATAAAGGGCTGTCTAATTTCTTATCATCATCTGTATACAGAGAAATCAAAACATAGTCATTGGCTATCTTGCTCCACACTTGATCATTGGTCCAGATGTGTTCTTCGGTTTTACGACAATTTACACAACCATATCCGGTAAAATCCAATAAGATGGGTTTGCCCACTTCTTTAGCATAAGCTAGACCTTCATGATAATCTTTAAAGCAGTCCAGATTATTGGCGCACTTGCTGAATGAGGCATAGCGTGCTTTTATGCCTTGATCAGGTTCAGGCAAAGGTTTGAAAAAATTATAATTTGCCGGAGGTGCTAGTCCGCTTAACAGGGCCAGAGGGTTGTAGGTGCGAGTGCGTTCATTAGGGCCTAATCCGCTTATTAAATATACGGTAAATAACAAAAACACGGAAGCAAAAGCTTTGCGTAACAATGATAACTTGGTTCTAGGACCATCATGAGGAAACCGGATGAGTCCAAATAAATATAAAGTAGTCAGTCCAAATAAAATAATCCAGGTGGCCATGAACAACTCATAACGCAGAATACCCCAATGTGAGGTCATATCCGCTACGGATAAAAATTTAAATGCCAGCGCCAATTCTAAAAAGCCCAGAACTACTTTTACCGTACTCATCCAGCTGCCGGACTTAGGCAGAGAATTAAGCCAAGCCGGGAAGGCAGCAAAAAGTCCAAAGGGAAATGCCAATGCACTGGAGAAACCTAACATAACTACAAATGGGCCCAATTTGCCAGTAGTTACCGATTCTACTAATGCTGTACCGATAATCGGCCCTGTACATGAAAAAGAAACCAAGGATAAAGTAAAGGCCATAAAAAAGATACCCAATAAACCGCCTTTTTCTGAGAGGCTATCTGTTTTTGTGGTCCAGTTAGACGGTAAGGTGATTTCGAACAACCCAAAAAATGACAAGGCAAATACCACAAAAATGACAAAAAAGAGGGTATTGAAAAGCCAATGTGTGGACATGGCATTAAGAGCTTTAGGTCCGGCCAAAGCAGTAATTAACAAGCCAATGCTCACATATATAACAATGATGGATAAGCCATACAATATGCCGTTACGTAATCCAGAAGCGCGGTCTTTGCTTCCTTTGGTAAAAAAACTCACCGTTAAGGGGATCATCGGGAAAACACAAGGTGTCAATAAAGCCAACAATCCACCTAAGAATCCCAGGATAAAGGTCCAAATCAAATTGGTTGAACGTTCTTTTTTTTCTTCACATTGCCCCACCGGCTCTAAAAACGAAGTCTGCAAGGCCGGCCTTGTATTGTCCACCAAAGAACCTTCCGCAATAGGGTTTTCAAAACCCGGTGATGTAATCATAGTGGAATGAGCTTCAAAAGCAATGCTCAATTCTTTATCATCAGCAATACACTTTTCAGAATCACAAGTCATGTAAGCTATCAAGGCCGTAAGCGGAGCTTTTCTCGCGTCGTCAACTATAAAAGTTTGCCGGTAACGAGCCTGCCCCGTAAGTTTGATGACCTCCATATAGTCAAACAAAGGATCCTTGCCTTTCACAATTTGGTCAGCTGTTTCGATTAATGACCCTTTCAGCTGCCAGCCGTTACCTTCCCATTCTATGGTAGTAGGGATAGGTCCTCCTTCCCCCAAATCCTTGGAGTATATGTTCCAGCCTGGATTAATATCGGCAGTGAGTATCACTTCATACTCTTTGTCGCTGATTTTTTGTACGGTTGACTGCCATTTGACGGGCAGTGCAGGACCGGAGGGCTTGGGCGCTTTGGAAGTAGGTGATGGAGTAGGAGAAGTAAACCCTATATCCTGTTTATTAATACCGCCCTGACCTTGAGTATCGCCTAATTTAAAAGAAAAATCGGTGTCCGCGGGAGGAAGGCACTTTTCGTCATCACAGGTCATAAAAGTAAAGTATCCGCTCACAGGGCGATCCGCTTTGAGTAGTTTTACTCGTTGCGTATAGGTTACTTCTTTAAATAATTTAATAACCTCCTGTTCAAAATATTTATCAAATAATTTTTTCTTCTCTCCGACTTCCTGTATGGCACCCACCAATTCATAATGGTCCCCTTTTTCAAATTCAAATGTAGTCGGAACCGGACCGCCAGGTTCCATAAACGTAGAATAGATGGTCCATCCCGGATTGATCTTGGCTGTAAAGACCAGATCATAGGTATTAGAACCTGCTGCCTGAGATCTCCAGGTCCATTTTACTGGTTTCAAATCCTGACCCTGAAGACTAGCAGTCAGTAAAATCAACACATAAATTAATTGACGCATATGTACTGTGGATTTATCCAAGAAATAAGATGGCACAAAGATAGAGCCGAATTAGGGACGAAGTAAGGGGCTTAAGATATGATTAACAGTGATGGGGCTCACACAAGAGCTACTGCTTTACGCTGCACCAGCGATTCGAATAATAAACGACCATCCATATTACCCAGCTCTGCTTCGGCTGCGCGCTCCGGGTGAGGCATCATCCCAAACACATTCCCTCGCTTATTCATGATGCCGGCAATATTAAATGCTGACCCATTGACATTGCTTTCCGGAGTTACCGCTCCTTCTGCATCACAATACGTAAAGATGATTTGCCGGTTTGCCTTGAGCTGATTTAATTCGGACTGAGGAGCGTAAAACCGGCCTTCAGCATGAGCAATGGGCATAGACAATATTTTGCCACCTGGAATAAACTGGGTAAAACGGGTATCTTGGTTTTCGGTACGCAAAAAGATATTTCGAGAAATAAATTTTTGATTTTGGTTGCGCAATAAAACGCCAGGGAGTAAACCCGCCTCACACAAAATCTGAAAACCATTACAAATACCGATAACCAGGCCACCGGCTGCTGCAAATTCTTTGACTGCATCCATGATGGGAGAAAAACGAGCAATGGCTCCAGCCCGTAAATAATCACCGTAAGAGAATCCTCCGGGCAATACCAAGGCATCCTGCGTGGTAAAACCGCGCAAAGTGTGATCCTTATGCCATATTTTCTCGGTATGTTGATGCATGACGTTTTGTAAAACATGCACCATATCATCATCACAGTTGGATCCCGGAAAAACCACCACGCCAAATTTCATCTTGGTCATTACAGTTGTGTAAAGGTTAAATAATGAATAAAAAATCCCAACACCAGCATCATGATGTGGAAAAATTCTGCCAGCATATTATTCTGGGTATTGATGATCAGCATACTTAGAAATATACTCAATGGAATAAAGATAGTGTATAAATGATCCCATTCCAAAGGGTGGCAAATAATCAGGCTGGCACCACACAACAAAGCCATCCAGAATAAGACATCTATTTTATAAATAGCCTGCACATTTTTCTTTTTGATAAACTGACCATAATTAAATATGGAGAGAATGAGGACGATGGAAATGGTCAGCAAACGCACCACTTCCGAATAGGACAAATGGAAATCAGCCGCAGTGATAAAGTGCAAATATTGGCCAATGGTGCTCGGTAAAAACAATTCCGGTTGGCCTAACCAAATAAAATAATAGAGGACTAATAAGTAGGGTATCAAAGAGCCTAATAGCAGTCGAAAGATTTCCACCACTTTTAAAAACTTGATGATCGAAATGCCGATGACGATTAATAATAAGAAAAAGATGAAGGGGTAATAAAATAATGAAGCTAGACTGACAAAGAAGCCGGTATTGAAAGAATTACCTGAGAAGTCAGCCTTTTTATAAATTTCAAACAAACTGTCCAGGCTAACCAGCATGAAAGTTAAGCCCATCAAGGCTGGGGTAAATGATGATGTCTCTGGAAATATTGACGTGAGTAAAATATAAAACATCCCCGGGAACAAGGTCGTTTCCCTGGTAATGCGGTTTTCAATAACTATTTTATTTAAATAAACCGCCTGAACAAAACATAAAATGATGGCTAAAATAATGTGGGAAAAAATATCCGGTACTTGCTTTAACACTAAAGTACTTAAATAACCTTTGGAGGTTGTTGAGACCTGGTCCGGATAAAAAAACAAAGGTAATTTGAGGAGAATTACATAGACTAGCAGAAGCAGACTGCGAATGAAATGATTCTTTCGGAATATACTTAACACGTTCTACAATAAGGTCTGAGCAAAGGTATTTTAAATTTTTACATTCCTGAACAAGGGGAAATGAATATATAACCTGTTAGCCCCAAAGATTATTTCACACCGGGTTAAAATTTGATTGCGCAGGGGGCACTAATTGCTATAAGGCCAGCCAGTAATGGTAAAAACTATTTAACTTCCCCACCGTTTTACCTTTTTGATCAGTATGATTCCTGCAGTTACCCAGGTTATACAGCATGAGCTGGAATTATTCCAGGATCATTTTAAAAAATCCATGCAGAGTCGCATCGCCTTGCTGGACCGCATTGCCTATTACATTATTCGTACCAAAGGCAAACAAATACGGCCGGTATTTGTCCTCTTAACTGCCAAAATGTGTGGGCAGGTGAAGCCATCCAGCTATACTGCAGCTGCATTGATTGAACTCGTACACACGGCGTCATTAGTACATGATGATGTCGTAGACGATGCCCGCACTCGCCGGGGCTTTTTTTCTATCAACGCTTTATGGAAACATAAAGCGGCTGTGCTGGTGGGGGATTATTTATTGTCCAAAGGCTTACTCCTGGCATTGGAAAATAAAGAATATGAAGTGCTTCACCGTTTTTCCCGGGCCGTCAAGCAAATCAGTGAAGGCGAGTTATTGCAGATGGAGAAATCACGTAACCTAAATTTGTCTGAGGAAATTTATTACGATATTATTCGACAGAAAACCGCCTCCTTGATCGCTTCAGCTTGTGCTTGTGGAGCGTTGTCAGTAGGTTCTTCGCCTCAATTGGTCGATCAGGCCGAAAAACTCGGTGAATTAATCGGGATGGCTTTTCAAATGAAGGATGATTTGTTTGATTATGAAGACCAATCCATAGGCAAGCCCACCGGTATAGACATCAAAGAAAAAAAACTCACTTTACCGCTTATCTATGCCATAAACAAAGCTGAACCTGAAGAACGCCGTTCTATCATTGGCATGATCAAAAACGAAAGCCACAAAAAGGAAAAACGCCAGGAAGTTATTCAGTTTGTTCGCCGGATGGGCGGCCTGGACTATGGCAAAATAAAAATGATGGCTTATCACGACCAGGCGTTGGATATCCTGCGTAACCATTTTTCAGCAAGTCAAGAACGGGATGCTTTTGAAGAATTGATTGCCTTTGTCATTGAGCGCAAAAAATGACAGCGCTTCACTTATTTTTTTTCAACATTAACCCGGGATATCTGAGCGCCCAAAGCTCGTAAGCGTCCATCAATATTCTGGTAGCCACGGTCTATTTGGTGGATGCTGTGGATAATGCTCCTTCCCTCTGCTGAAAGCGCAGCAATAAGTAAAGCTACCCCGGCTCGTATATCCGGAGAAGTCATCTCAATACCACGTAAGGAAAATTGACGATTCATGCCAATGATGGTAGCCCGATGAGGATCACATAAAATGATCTGGGCACCCATATCAATAAGTTTATCCACAAAAAATAATCTGCTCTCAAACATTTTCTGATGTAATAACAAACTGCCTTTTGCTTGGGTAGCCAACACCAGAATAATGCTCATCAGGTCGGGGGTAAAGCCAGGCCATGGTGCATCGTAGATAGTCAGAATGGACCCATCAATAAAATTTTGAATCACCAACTCATCTTGAGGAGGAATAAACAAATCATCTTCACCGCGACGTTCAATAATTACACCGAGTTTTTCGAATACAGAAGGTATAATGCCCAAATGTTTATACCCCACATTTTGAATAGTAAGGGGTGATTGTGTCATAGCTGCCAGGCCGATAAAACTCCCCACCTCGATCATATCAGGTAGGATACGATGAGAGGTGCCCTGCAATTTTTCCACTCCGGTAATGGTCAGAAGATTAGAGCCAGTGCCTTCTATTTTGGCACCCATACGCTGAAGCATCAGGCACAATTGCTGTACATAGGGTTCGCATGCCGCATTATAAATGGTGGTAGTGCCGTGGGCGAAGACCGCTGCCATAATCATATTGGCCGTACCGGTTACGGATATTTCATCCATCAGCACGTAACACCCTTTTAAGCGCTCACTTTCCAGATAAAAGTTGTCATTTTTTTCATCATATTCAAATGCGGCACCTAATTGTATCAAACCATGAAAATGGGTGTCTAACCGTCGCCTACCGATTTTATCTCCACCAGGTTTGGGTAAAAATGCTTTGCCGAAGCGAGTGAGCATAGGACCGATCAGCAACACTGATCCGCGGATTTTTTGTGCCGTTTTCTGAAAATCCTGAGAGGCAAAATACTGCATATCTACTGCATTAGCCTGGAAGCTATAGGTCGAAGTGTTGAGTCTTTTCACTTTTACACCTAGCCCTTGCAGCAGTTCGATAAGCCGGCGGACATCCAGGATATCGGGTAAATTTTCAATAATCACTTCCTCGCTGGTCAGCAGTACCGCACAGACTATTTGCAGGGCTTCATTTTTTGCACCCTGCACCTCAATGGATCCTGCCAAAGGGTGACCTCCTTCTACGATAAAAGCGTCCGCAACACTCACTCCGCAATGAATTTAAGTTAAAAAAAAGAGTGTTGACTAAGTCAACACTCTGCAAATATATTATTATATTTTTTAATATAAAGTCCCTCTTTAAGTGAGCTAGTTAAACCGCCGTCTGAAACGGTTTTTGTTCTTTTTGTTTTGAAAGCCGGATTTCCCTTGTTTTTGTTGGTTTATTGATTTTTTTGGTATGGCCTTACTCAGAAAATCCAGAGACACTTCATCGTCGAGTTGGATTTTTCCTTTAGATATGGAATACAGATCATTTTTTATGTTTTCATCGCTGACATAGTGTTCTTTGTTCCAGTTTTTATAGGCCAGTTTCATGTAACTGCCGATGGTAAAGACTAACGTGTCCCGTTTATTGTCTTCAGGCATCTCCAAGGCTTTTTTGATCAATGACATAACATGATTGCCGTAGTGACGAAATTTCGGATCCTTTTGGGGGTAGGGTATTTTATGTACCGGTTGGTTTTCATCTCCCGGATTCGGACGGCCATAAGGGGACACGACATCCAGGTCATGCTGGGCGATAATAAACATGTGGTGCCAAAGTTTTTCTTGCACCTCAGCATTATTTTTATCTTGGTAGGTGACGAAGTTCATCAAGTCTATAGCTTTTTCAGCTAAGGCCTGACGTTCACGCGGATCTTGGCAACTCCGGGCATGCTGAATAATCACCTGCACATGACGACCGTATTCGGGAAATCTGATTCTTTCACGGGTGGAATTATAGTTCATAAGACTATAGTTTTGTATATGTAACGTAAAGTTTCATGGGGTATTGGCTGTGACCAGGACCAAAGATAATGGAACGCCCGGGAAATTCTCCGCGTAAGTAGGAGGTTATATAAATTTCTGTTGGTGCAGAGCCACGCAAGATATCCTGAATGTGTGAGGATAAATTGATCCGGTATTTTTTCATTCCATTGACGTCTTTTATCACCACCCCTCCACTGCTTTTATCCAAAATTTTTACATTGGATGCGTTGCGGTAGACATCTTGGACCAAGATGAGCCCACCGTTGGATTCATGAAATGTCACCAGCTGTTTTATCGGAGGGTAAAACTTGAAGGGATCATCATTAGCTTCTAAGACGAAAAATTCCAGGTTGGCTCTATTGATGGCCACGTTACGCAGATTTTTGATGGTAGGAAAATTAACTTTGCTGGCTAGGCCTCCTAATGATTGAAAGAAAAGCAGGCTATCATTGTCTGCATGATTTTGCAGGTAATCCTCCACCGGTGAACCGGTACGATCATGTGCTATGTGCGTAAATCGTTTATTAAATGAAGCGCTGAAAATAAAATCATAATAACGCTTAGTGGTATCTTGGGTGTAATACAAGCGTACGACAGTGGAGTCATTATCCATATCAAATCCCAATAAGGCATTACTTTCGCTTTGAAAAGGAGTGCTGAATTTAAAGCCCCGCACAAACTCTTTAATTTCTTTGCTGGTCAAACTCCCTGATGTATCCAGGGCAATTATTTCTTTAGCCAAATCCAGCGACAAAGTAATGCGCAGATGGGGTGGATAGGTTATGGTATCGTTTCCCGGTTCAATGACGGTGATGCGTTGGTAGGGATTAGCCTTTATGTTATATGCACCACCTAACAGTTCGCCGGTTGCAAAAGAATTATTTGAATAACTCCGCGATGTTTCTTTAATATCCTCTTCCAATCTTAGGACATCCATGGATATGGGACTACTGGTGTCTCCATAAAAGCCAAGGGTATCGTAGACCAGCATGAGAATCAGAGAGTCGGCCGTACCTTTTAAGTCCGGGTCGACAAAGCTATTGGAAAATTCGGTGTAAAGATCTACTTCGGTACTGCCAAAGTAAGGATCCCTAATGCGGCCGGTTAGCAGTGTGCTCAATAAGGTTCGGGTGGTGGGATCCCAGGTAAGCACGGAATCTTCAAATTGAGAAAAACCGGTGATAGTAAAGGTGTCGACGGCGCCTAATTCCAGTTCATCATCGTCCAAAAAATCAACTCCTATAGTCGAAGGATCCGAGCAACTAAAGAGTAACATCAAGCCACTAAGGCCAACCCATAAAATGTATTTCATCATTTGATTTGCGCGTAAAACTTAAGCACTTAATTCATCATAAAACGCCTGATAAGCGGGAAGCAAACTTTGCACATCCTGAAAGTCCAGAATAGGCTTTTGTACATCCTCCAGCATAGTACTAACTGCTTTATCCAAGTTTTCGCTGCCTAGGATGATAGCATCTGCATAGGTTATGGCTCCTTTGTCCAGATTTATGCCGTGACCATTGCCAAAAGCATTGAGTTGGTCGGCTTGTAAATTATTGATGGCAGCTTTGGTATAAAAATTACGATCCAGATTGGGCGGGATATTTTGTTTGTAAATTGAATAAATAATTTTTGCTTGTTTAAACAAGGGCTCATTTTTGTAGGCGGTTTTCAGATAAAATGGTATGAGGCTGGTCATCCAACCCAAGCAATGTATGATATCAGGCGGCCAGCCAAATTTTTTTACCGTTTCAATCACTCCTTTACAGAAAAAAACCATACGGTCCGTATTGTCATCATAAGCCTGGCCGGCTTCGTCTTCAAAGAGGTACTTGCGTTTAAAAAACTCCTCGTTGTCCAGAAAATAAACTTGCAGGCGTGCACCGGGTAAAGAGGCTACTTTGATGATTAACGGATAGTCATCGTCATCCACGATGATATTCATTCCGGATAATCTCACAACTTCATGCAAACGATGCCGGCGTTCGTTGATCACCCCAAACCGCGGCATTAATATTCTTATTTCCATCCCATGCTCGTGTGCATAGATAGGCAATTGGCGTACTATATCTGCGATTTCTGTAATGGCATTGTAAGGCTCCATTTCCTGTGTTACAAACAGGATTTTTTTCTTACTCATCCTTAAAAAATTATAATAATGGTCTGAAATTCAAGGAACAAAGGATTGCAAAGATAATAAAAAAATTCTTTTTATGATTACCTATTTTGTTAAGGGTTGTTTAAACATTTTACCGTTATTTAACTAAAGCAAACATGAGTTGGGCACAAATGATAGCCCCGTAAGTTCCTAAAGCATAGCCCAAAACTGCCAGCAATACGCCTACCGGAGCTAAAGCTGGATTAAATGCTGAGGCCACCACCGGAGCTGAAGCAGCACCACCTATATTAGCTTGGCTGCCAACGGCCAGGAAAAATAACGGCGCTCGGATCAATCTGGCTACTAATAACAATAATCCGGCATGCACGAGAATCCAGATGAAGCCCACTACAAACAAACCTAAATTTTGAGATACTTCCTTGAGATTCATTTTCATGCCTATGGAAGCCACTAAGAGGTAAATAAATACGGTGCCCCATTTGGAAGCTCCGACACCTTCCAACTGACGGGCTTTAGTGAAGGATAACCATAAACCGAGCGTAGTGGTGATCAACACAACCCAGAAAAACTTAGAAATGATGGCATGTAATTTCCAAACTTTGAGCACCTCTGCGTGCTGGTCCAAGGCCGGCACAATCAAGTCCGCACACCAATGCCCCAAGGCTACGCTTCCGAAGGCAATAGCTATCAAATAAAATAGTTCTGTGGTGGAGGGTATTTTATTCACTTCCGTTTGAAAAGAGGATACTTTGGTGATAAGTTCATCGATGGCAGACGTATCGGCTTTAAGCCAGCGGTCAAAAGCTGTTCTGATGGTAGCGCTATACAAGAGAAATCCCATCCAAAGATTGGCAACCACAATGTCAACCACTACCATCGTACCAAACAAATTATCATTAACCTGGTAGATTTCTTTCATGGCCGTTTGGTTTGCTCCCCCGCCGATCCAACTACCTGCCACGGTAGAGAATCCACGCCATAGTTCATCCGCTGGCGCCGAGATTAATCCAGGAAAAAACCGCGTGACCATTAAAAGAGCTACTGGTCCACCGATAATAACGCCGACCGTACCGGTCAAAAACATAATCAGGGCTTTGGGGCCGAGTTTTAAAATGGACTTAAAATCTACGCTAAGACATAATAACACCAGGCAGGCCGGTAGAAGATAGTTAGCAGTAATATTGTAAATTTTAGATACATCGCCAGAGATCAGATTCAGCGGATAATTCAGTAATGCAGGAATAAAATAGCATAAAAACAAAGGAGGCACAAAGCGATAAAAACCTTTCCAATATTTATTGGTCAGGGAGGACGTATAAAACACTCCAGCCAATACGATGGCTAAAATGCCGAAAACAATAGCATCATTCGTAAAAAAAGATTGCGAGGCTTCAGATTCCATTTTCCAAAAAGGTCTTTAAAGTCGATATTTAATACCAGGGATCACTAGATCCTAGGTAGAGATTAAATATCTCAAGATAGGCATCAGCAGTCAAAATGTGATTCGGATGAAATTATTTAACCAAAGTACCGATCGATTCACCAAGGATTATACGTTTAATGTTGCCTGCTTTGTTAATATTGAAAACGATAATAGGTAGATTGTTTTCCTGACAAAGCGTAAATGCAGTCATATCCATAACTCCTAGGCCCAAACTGATTACTTTAGAGAATGATAAACGGTCGAATTTTTCGGCATTGGGATTTTTATGAGGATCAGCATTGTAGATGCCGTCTACTTTAGTGCCCTTGAGGATGACATCGGCGTTGATTTCATTGGCCCGTAAAGCTGCTGCTGAATCGGTTGTAAAATAAGGTGATCCTGTTCCGGCACAAAAAATAACCACCCGTCCTTTCTCCAGATGGCGAATAGCCCGGCGGCGTATATATGGTTCGGCGATCTGCTTCATTTCTATGGCTGAGACAAGCCGGGTGTATAAGCCGATACTTTCCAGCGTACTTTGTAATGCCATGCCATTTATCACGGTGGCCATCATCCCCATGTAATCGCCTTGCACCCTTTCTATGCCCGATGATTCGGCATTGAGGCCTCTAAAGATATTGCCTCCGCCGATGACGATAGACACTTGTACTCCCAGATCGGTAATGGCCTTAATTTCTTCTGAATAATGTTGAAGCATCAGAGAATCAATACCAAAGGATTGTTCGCCCATTAATGCCTCTCCGCTTAATTTGAGCATGATGCGTTTATATGCTATAGCCATTTCCTTCCTGTTTTTTATTCTGCAAAAAAAAAGAGCGAATTTTCATTCGCTCCTTTTTTAATTTTTTATCCTAACATGACGTGACGGAAAGCAGTGACGGTCAATCCTTTCTCTGCGCTGTCCAAATATTGTTGGACAGTAAGTTTGCTGTCTTTGACAAACTGCTGATTGAGTAGTGTACTTTCCTGATAGAATTTATTCAACTTGCCCAGGGCTATTTTTTCTAGCATAGCTTCCGGCTTACCTTCTTGCCTGGCTTGTTCTTTACCTATTTCTATTTCTTTTTCGATAACGGTAGGGTCCACATCGGCCTTATCAACAGCAATGGGTTTCATTGCAGCTACCTGCATCGCGGCATCTTTGCCAGCTTCTTCTGCGACCTGACCTCCTTTGTTTAAGGCTACGATTACACCGGCTTTGTTGCCCATGTGAATGTAAGAGGTAATCAGACTGCCTTCGAGGCGTTCGTATTCAGCCAATTCAATTTTTTCACCGATAACCCCGACTTGTTCTACCACTTTTTCACCTATGGTAATAGTTTTATAGGGCAGAGCTAAGAGGTCTTCCCGGGTAGTCGGGAAATTTTGTAAAGCGATATCGGCAAATTCGTGGGCCAATTTTATAAAATCTTCGTTTTTGGCCACAAAGTCTGTTTCACTGCTTAATTTGATAACTACGCCACGTTTTTTATCAGCGCTTACTTTGGCTATCACGGCGCCTTCGGTTGCTTCGCGATCTGCACGTTTTAGAGAAAGCTTTTGACCTTTCTTTCTAAGAAATTCTATGGCTTTATCAAAATCCCCGTCGGTTTCAGCTAAAGCTTGTTTACAATCCATCATACCGGCTCCGGTGATATCCCTGAGCTTCTTTACATCATTTGCTGTTATAGCTGACATAATTAATTTTAATTAAAATAATTCGAAAATACTCTTCAGACCGGTAGGGGTTATGCTTCAGCAGGAGCTTCTTTCATATTCTTCCGCTCTTCCAGTCCTTCCTTTATGGAATCCACCAAATAACGGGTAATGATGTTGATAGATTTGGAAGCATCATCATTTGCTGGGATGGGATAATCCACCAAGTTGGGGTCGGAATTGGTATCTACAATCGCGATGGTTTTTATGCCCAATCGTTTGGCCTCGGCCAAAGCAATATGTTCGTGGTGGATATCCACCAGAAAGATGGCTGAAGGCAGACGGTTAAGATTGGCTATACCCCCAAGTATTTTATCCAATTTGCCCCGTTCGCGCGTGAGAGTAAGGCGTTCTTTTTTAGTAACACTGGTGAGTGAGCCGTCACTAAGCATCCGGTCAATATTCTGCATTTTTTTCACAGAACGGCGGATGGTGGCAAAGTTGGTCATCATTCCACCCAACCAACGGTCGGTGACGAAAGGCATATTTACTTCTACGGCAGCGTTGGAGATGATATCGCGTGCTTGTTTTTTAGTCGCAACAAACATAATTTTACGGCCGTTGAGTGCTATTTGACGCATAACTTTAGCTGCTCTTTCCATACACTCGGCAGTGCGGTTAAGGTCTATAATATGTACACCTTTTTTCTCCGTGAATATGTAAGGAAGCATTTTGGGATTCCACTTTCTTTTAAGGTGACCGAAATGTACACCTGCTTCCAATAAATCTTTATAAGTAGGAGTTTTCATGCAACTACACTTAAATTGAATAAATAATTAACGTTTACTAAACTGGAAGGATTTACGAGCTCCGGGTTTACCAAATTTCTTCCTTTCCACTTTGCGCGCATCACGCGTGAGAAATTTTTTCTCTTTTAAAGGTTTACGATAGTCTTCGTTCAGTTTGACCAATACTCTGGCAATACCCATTCGAATAGCTTCAGCCTGGCCTTTATAACCACCACCCATCACGTTGACATTCACATCATATTCTCCTTCAACGTGGATGGTTTTGAGTGGCTCGACTACGGAAGCCTGTATTTGTTTTTGGGTAAAATAATCTTGATAGGCCCTACCATTGACATTGATGGCTCCGGTTCCTTTCATAAGATATACCCGTGCAACAGAAGTCTTTCTTCTTCCTACTGCATTGATTTGCTCCATATATTCTCTAATTAGTCAATTTTTAAATGAACTGGTTTCTGCGCCTGATGCGGATGGTCAGCGCTGGTATATACAAAGAGTTTTTTGTACATAGCGCGACCTAATTTATTCTTGGGTAACATGCCTTTAATGCCACGTTCCAGGATGGCTTCAGGTTTACGAGCCAGTAATTCTTTGGCAGTAAACGTGCGTTGACCTCCAGGATATCCTGTGTAGTGCAAGTATTCTTTATCGTCCCACTTGGTACCGGTAAAACGCACTTTGTCAGCATTGACAATAATAACAAAGTCGCCGGTGTCCACATGCGGTGTATAAATGGGTTTATTTTTGCCCCTGAGTACAGCGGCTACTTGTGAGGCCAAGCGGCCAACTACCATATCCTCAGCATCTACAATGTACCATTGTCTTTGGATATCTTCTTTTTTTGCCGACTCGGTGCGGTAACTTAACGTATTCACGACACTAATTTTATTTTCGTAAAAAGATCGTTTTTTTCAAAAGCGGATGCAAAGGTAATATTCTTCTACACACCCGCAATACTCACGTCAAGTTTTTTGCTGATTATTTTTATAAATTTTTGAAAAACAGTTCTTTTTTGGACCAAGTGTTTACATCATCAATGGCAAAACTTCTTTTGTAAGGATATGGCTTGGTCTACTTTTAACGCTATTGCTTGTTTTAAATCATCACAAACGGCATCCTGTCGCTGTTGGTAAATGGATAAGCGGGCATAAGCGCGATAATAATAAGCTTCACCCTGTTGCTTATCTTGTCGAATGACTTTGCTAAACGTTTCTATAGCGTCTTCGTACCGTTTCAATTGCAGATGACAATAGCCGACCTTGGTTAAATAGTCTACCTTGTTTTGTTCATCTTTCATCATGAGTATTTCATAGTCCTCCAGGGCAAGATCATAATCCTCCAATTCCAAAAGTGCTGCCGCCCGGTTTGTATACGCCTGAACATTATCAGGAGCTAGCTGGATGACCTTGGTCAAATCTTCCACAGCATGGTGATAATCTTTAATGAACAGACGGGCAAAACCGCGACCACCCAATGCGCCTACGTCTTGAGGGTGATTTTTTAGATAGGAGGTGTATTCGATGATTGCGCCTGGGTAGTCTTTGATCCGCATTTTGGCATTGGCAGAATTCAACAACAGCTCAGCAGCATCCGGACTCACCCGTTTGGCTAATTCATAGTCAGCCTGTGCACCCCGAACATCTCCTAACTCCGTTTTACATTTAGCTCGATTGGCATAAGCTTCAGCCATATCCGGTTTTTTATCCAAAGTCAATTCAAAATCCTGCATGGCTTGTTCCCATTGCTTTAGTTTCATATGGACGACACCACGATTATAATACGCCAAAGGTTGGTCGGCGTTCAAGGCCAACGTTTGGTCAAAATAGTCTAAAGCCTGGCTATACTGAATCATTTGCATGGCACAATACCCGCTGTAAAAAAGAGCTTTGACATGAGCTGGATCAGAGGCTATGACCTTGCTGTAATCCTCCTTTGCGCCAGCATAATCTTTGAGTTTCATTTTCGCTTGTGCGCGGTTATAATAAGCCTGAACATAGTCAGGATAACTAGAGATGGCTTTAGAGTAGTTAACCACCGCAGCAGTATAATTCTGTGCATTAAAATTAGAATACCCTTGATCAAAATAATTGCGCGCATCTGCAGTAAGCTCCTGCCCTTGAGCGAAAACAGTACCACAGAATAAGATGGTTAAAAAATATACGTATTTCATAAGGTCAATTGATAAAATAAATATTAGAATCCATTTTAACTATTCCTTCTTGAACCAGAATTTTGAGAAACGGCCATCTTCCTATGCTTTTTCTGACCAACTTTGTATCGTGATGAATTGTTACATCCCCACAAACGATAGTTATTCATTGCGTTATGAGCCGTCAGGATTTATTAGCAGAGCAGGAAGGGCAAGCAGCCTCCCGAAAAAAGGATCATATAGAGTTGGCTTTTGCGGCACAAATAAATGGAGTCAATCGCGATAATCGATTTATCTATGAGCCATTACTTCATGGCCATCCAACTGCTCAATGGTCCTTTGACTTCTCCTTGGCTAATAAAACCATCAGAGGTCCAATCTGGATTTCCAGCATGACGGGGGGAACAGCACTGGGGGGGGTAATCAATAAAAATTTGGCACTTGCCGCACACCGCTTTGGTTTGGCCATGGGTCTCGGATCCTGCCGTACTTTGTTAGAGAGTGACAAAAATCTTGCCGATTTTAATGTGCGACCTTTTATCGGACCGGACCAGCCTTTATTTGCGAACCTTGGCATTGCCCAAATAGAAGAGCTGGTTACTCGGGGACAACTTCATAAGATCAAAACTTTAATCCAAAAATTGGATGCGGATGGATTAATCATCCATATCAACCCCGCTCAGGAATGGATGCAGCCGGAAGGCGATCTCTTTCAGCAGGCGCCGCTAGACACAATTAAACGAGTGCTGGATGCGGTGGATTATCCACTCTTGGTGAAAGAAGTGGGCCAAGGTATGGGTTATGCCAGCCTTAAAGCATTGATGCAACTGCCTCTGGAAGCCATCGAGTTTGGAGCACTCGGTGGCACTAATTTTACCATGGTGGAGCTAAAACGCAGCCCGGAAGTAAAACAAGATGCTTTGGCCGCTTTAGCACGGGTGGGACATACAGCCGAGGAAATGGTACATTATGTAAATTGGATCAATCGCGAATTAGGAGCCGATAGCGTGTACTGTAATAAAATTATTGTTTCCGGGGGATTGCAGAGTTTTTTGGATGGTTATTATTTCGTAAAAAAATTGCCCTGGCCTGCTCTATATGGCCAGGCAGCACCATTGCTTAAATATGCCCGTGAGAGCTACGAGTTGCTGGAACAATTTATATCTTGGCAATTAAGCGGGTGGCAGTTTGCCGAGGCCTATCTGCAAGTGAAATAATGACTGATCATGGAGCAAAATGAAAATCCTACAGGCAAAACCATCAGCGGATTTTCCAAACTTTCAAAGGGCGGTAAAATCAAGTGGCTGGTAGAAACCTTTTTTAATGACCCGGAAGTGGTCATGAAAGAACTCATCAGTTATTGGCACAACAACGAGGACCAACAAAAAATCATCGACGGCTTCAGTGAAAACACCATCAGCAACTTTTTTCTTCCCTATGGCGTAGCTCCTAATTTTGTGATCAATGACCGGCCCTATTGTATACCTATGGTCATCGAAGAAAGCAGTGTAGTAGCTGCGGCTTCCAATGCGGCCAAATTCTGGATGACCAGGGGAGGTTTCAAAGCCAAAGTACTCGACGTTCAGAAAATAGGTCATGTTCATTTTATTTGGAATGGCGATAGACAAAAACTATTGGCTGCTTTCCCGGCATTTAAACAGAGCCTTATTGATAACACGCACCATCTGACTACCAACATGCGCAAACGCGGAGGGGGTATTCTGGATATCCAATTGGTAGATTTTACTTCTGAATTGGCAGGTTACTACCAACTAAGAGCATCATTCGCCACCTGCGATAGCATGGGCGCTAATTTTATTAATACCTTATTGGAGGAATTTTCCACCTTATTAATACATTTTTTTCGTCATCATCCGGGTTTTGGTAAAAAAGAGCAGGAGGTGGACATTATCATGTCCATTTTATCCAACTATACCCCGGATTGTCTGGTGAGAGCTTGGGTAGACTGCCCGGTCGAAGAGTTAAATGGGGTTTACCAAGACATGAGTGGGGAAGAATTTGCTAGCCGATTTCTTAAAGCCGTGACTATGGCTAAAATAGATCCTTTCAGAGCCACGACTCATAACAAGGGTATCTTCAATGGCATTGACGCTGTTGTTCTGGCGACGGGCAACGATTTTAGGGCTATTGAAGCCTGCGGCCATACTTACGCTGCCCGCAGTGGACAATACCGCAGTCTTAGTGATTGCGAAATAGTCGATGGTCAATTTCGACTTTGGTTGGATATCCCATTAGCGGTAGGAACTACCGGGGGGTTAACCAGCTTACATCCTATAGCCAAACGTTCCTTAGAGTTATTGGAAAACCCTAATGCCAACGAACTGATGCAGATCATTGCTGTAACCGGCTTGGCCCAGAATTTTGCCGCTGTTAAATCTTTAGTTACCTCCGGCATCCAAAAGGGACATATGAAAATGCATCTGATCAACATTTTGAACCGGCTGGAAGCTTCAGAAAAGGAAGTAGCCATAGTTATTTCTCATTTTAAGGATAAAGTCGTATCCTTTCAAGCGGTCCGAGATTTCCTGGAATTTTTCCGCACCAAAAATTCGGACGCCAAAGTGTAAATCTGCAAACCAGATGGATAAAAATTAATAGGATTTATCCGTGAACATACTGCTAAGTAAATGGATAACCCAAAGCCAAATTTTTAAAATACATTACATAATTTTTCATATTAATTAATTTTATCTACTTTCGCTTGATATTCAAATAAATCGTGACCAAAGCGAACGGAAAACTATTAATCACGGGAGAGTACTTCGTACTCGATGGCGCTAAAGCCGTTGCCGTTCCCACTAAACTAGGACAGAGCTTTAAAGTTAAAGAACAAAGCCGCGGTTATGACCTGACCTGGAAGAGCTTTGATCATCAGAAAAAAGTATGGTTCTCGGCAAAATATTCCTTGTACGATTTCAGTATTCTGGAAAGCACGAATAAAGACATAGCCAAGTCTCTGGCTAAAATGTTACGTGCATGCTGTCAACAAAATTCAGACTTTCTATCCAATTGGAAGGGTTATCAGGTAGTGTCACAATTGGATTTTCCATTGGAATGGGGTTTGGGATCCAGTTCCACCCTTATTCAGTTTTTAGCAGAGTGGGCCGAGGTCAATCCATTTATACTCTTGTTTGATACGCTCGGTGGTTCAGGCTATGATGTGGCTTGTGCCTCTGCTGAAGGACCCATTAGTTATACGCTTATGGAAGACCAGTTGAGTATAGACCATTTGGAGCAACCACTTCCATTTTCTGCACATTGGTATTTCGTTTATTCAGGCCGCAAACAAAGCAGTGCCGATGAAGTGAGTGCCTACCAAAAAATTAAAAAAGACAAAACAGCATACCTCCAAAAAATATCTGACCTCAGTACCAGCCTGCTTAAAACGCGCACACTCGGTGAGTTAAAAGAAATATTTCAACAACACGAAATACTAGTCGGTGAATTTCTGGATCGGGAACCGTTAGGTAAGTCTTTTGATGATTTTCCCGGTGTCATTAAGTCTTCCGGAGCATGGGGTGGTGATTTTTTTATAGCCGTAAGTGAAACTTCAGAGGCCGAAACAAAAAAATATTTTCAGGGGAAAGGTTACAAAACAATTTTCACTTACAAAGATTTAATCTTATAATCCTGGGTTGGTCTGAAATTCCGGGACAATTTTTTTCTCAATTATTTTAGGTATGATTCGTTGGTACGAAGCTAGCGTTATACGCATCGATCCGGCGGCCCCCGGAGTAAAACGGTTTTGGTTACAGCTATCTCCGGAGACATCTTTTGAGTTTCAAGCCGGGCAGTTTGTTACTTTTGATTTACCAGTAGCTGAAAAAAGATTAGGACGATGGCGGAGCTATTCCATAGCCAATCACCCGGATCATACCCGGGTGCTGGAGTTTTGTATCGTTCATAATCCTCAAGGTCCTGGTAGCACCTATTTATTTGAAAACATCCAAGTCGGAAGCACCATCAGGTTTAAAGGCCCGGATGGTACCTTTGTTTTACCGTCAAGCCTGGAAGTGGATCTGGTGATGATCTGCACAGGTACTGGTATCGCTCCTTTTCGCAGCATGTTATGGGACATTTATTATCGAATGATACCTTACCGCCAACTCCACCTCATTTTTGGTACACGTCACCAATCAGGTATATTGTATCGGGAAGAATTGGATGAATTAAAAAAATGTCTCCCCCGGTTTCGCTACGACCTGGTCCTGTCCAGAGACTTGGCGTGGACCGGATGGAAAGGCCATGTTCACCAGGTATATCAGAAACAATATAACCCTAAGCGTGAAGACGTGCGATTTATGTTATGCGGTTGGACGGCAATGATTGACGAAGCCGTAGTCCATCTGGTGAGTGAGATGGGCTATGACCGCAAACAAGTTATCTACGAATTATACGGTTAATCACCCTGTTTTCCTCTTGAAAGGTGCGCGAATGATCCATCATTGCCTTGATAACGGTCAAATGCCTCCTACAAATAATATGCAAAAATACCATTAAAGGCAGTGCACCGCGGCAGAACGCCAAGGGTGATGATATATCCCAGATCCAAGCGGAAGGCACACCGTGAGATGCCCTGATAACTTTATCTTCAGCAGAGTTTACCTATAGGCGGTTTGAAATGTATGCATTACTATATCGGTTAGTATTGAAATATTGCGATATCTCATAGAAAGACAACAAAATATTTTGTAATTTAAGAAATTGTGAAACTATTGTTTATGTCCTAACGTCCTTGTAACAAATTAAATGCATTACTACTGATGTGGAAAAATCATTTCAAAATAGCGTGGCGTAATCTTGTGGCCAATCGCAGCTATGCGTTAATAAATGTGATCGGATTGACCATAGGATTGACATGTTTTCTATTAATTATGATGTATGTCCGGGATGAGAGCGGCTATGATTCCTGGAATAAAAATGGCCAGCGCATCCATCGTATGGCGTTGGAACGCATCTATCCTGAACGTTCACGACATTATGCCATGATACCCGCGGGTTATGGTCAAGTGATCACCACAGAGTTTCCGGAAGTTGAAGCAGTCTGTCGCTTATATAACTTTGAAGGATTTAGCCTAATCATCAAAAAAGATCAGGAATTTCTGGAAGAAAAGAATATCATGTGGGCGGACAGTAATTTTTTTGATTTATTCAGTCTACCGGTCCTAAGTGGTCATGCTAAAGATGCTCTCAAATTGCCCAATTCGGTGGTTTTAACTGCATCGGCGGCTAAAAAATATTTTGGTACTGCTGACCCGGTGGGACAGACCTTGGACATAGCACAAAATAACGAGGATCTAAATGTCACCGCAGTATGTGCTGATGTACCGAAAAATTCTCACCTCGAATTTGATTTGTTGGTATCCGCTACTTCAAATGAGGATGCTGATAATACCCCTAATTTTATCAATTTCTCAGCATATACCTATTTAATGTTACATCCGCAAGCCGATCCTTCTGCATTGGAAGCCAAATTCCCCGATTTAGTGATCAAATATGCTTCAGGACAAGTACAACAAAATTTTGGGGTAAACTATGCTGAATATCAGCGTCAGGGAAATGGATATCGGTATTTTTTACAGCCGTTAACGAAAATTTATCTGGATTCAAACCTTGAATCAGAAATCAAACCTTCAGGTTCACGAGACCGTATTTATTTTTTTGTGATCATCGCCATACTCATTCTTATCATTGCTTGTGTCAATTTTGTGAATCTTTCCACAGCCCGTTCTATCAATCGATCACGTGAAATAGGCATTCGCAAAACGATTGGTTCTGATCGTAATCAAATCATCATCCAAATCCTGGTTGAAGCAGTTACCATTAGTTTGATTTCAGCAGTATTAGCGGGCATGATCACCTACTTTCTTTTACCCGGCTTTAATCAGTTGACCCTAAAAGCCATTAATTTCGGGCATTTGATTCAACCAATTAATTTACTGATGTTGTTTGGAGCAGGTTTACTGGCTGGTCTTTTGTCGGGTATTTATCCGGCCTTAAACATGTCCCTGTTAACGCCGGTAGACATATTACGTGGGAAGTTAACTAAGGGGTTGCGCGGAACCACCATTCGCAACGGTTTGATTATTATCCAGTTTGCTATTTCCATTTTTCTCATTGTTTGTACTTTGTTGGTGTACCGCCAAATGGAATATACTCAACAAAAAACTTTAGGATTTGAAAAAGATAACCTGATCACCATCCAAGGTGCATTTAATTTAACTTCTTCACAAACCGAAACCTTCAAACACGAGATTAGCAGGCTGCCAGGAGTTAAAGCGGTTGGTGGTTGTACAAGTCAACCGGGACAACCATTTTTTGGATTATCATTTAAGCCTAATGGGGCTCAGGAAACCACCACCGGTAGTGGAATGCTGATTGATGAAGGGTATATAGAATGTATGAAAATGGAGGTTGTATCAGGACGATCCTTCTCACCCGAATTTGCGGACTCAAACTCTTTGCTTATTAATGAAGCCGCAGCAAGAGAAATGGGCCTTGATCAACCTGTGGGCACGATCCTCACCACCAATGATGAATTTCTCAACACGGTAAAAGACGAACTGACCCCCTACACCATCGTTGGGGTTATAAAAGATTTTCATTTTCAGTCCTTGCATCATACCGTTTCTCCTCTATTTTTTATTCACCACCAACGCAATTTTACTGCCCGGGTCGATCCACTCATCAGCATCCGCATGGCTCCGGGGTCCACACCCACTTTGCTCAAAAGCCTAGAAACTATGTGGGCTAAACTTCAACCCGAGCGCCCATTCCGATATGCATTTCTGGATCAAGATTGGGCAAATTTGTACGAAAGGGAAATGACTAGTCGCAAGATTTATGGTTTATTCAGTATTTTGGCTATTATTATTGGGTGCCTTGGGTTATTGGCCTTGGCGGCATTTATGGCTGAAAAGCGCACCAAAGAAATTGGTATACGTAAGGTGGTTGGGGCGAATATCAGCAGTATTGTGGCTTTGCTTTCCCGTGATTTCATCAAATTGGTTGGGTGGGCCTTTATCTTGGCTAGTCCTTTGGCCTGGTGGGTCATGCATCGCTGGCTGGAAAATTTTGCTTATCGCATAACCATTACCTGGTGGGTATTTCCTCTGGCTGGATTGTTAGCATTGAGCATTGCTTTATTAACCGTTAGCTATCAAAGCATACAAGCCGCCTTGGTTAATCCGGTGCAATCATTAAGGTCTGATGGTTAATTTAAGCAGCACGTAAATTCCCAATAACAAGGAAGCATATTCCAGGTCAGCAATACGGTGGGTATTCCAATCCGGCGAAAATGTAGTCTAGTAGTGGATGAATTGGGCTACACCCGCAAACAAGTTATCCCGAATTATTCGGTTAACTCGCTGTTTTAATTCATTCCTTGAAAGGCGGCAAACAAGGCGTTATTGCCTTGATAATGGTCTATGCCTCCGGTGATAATGCGGACAAAATCGATTAACGGCAAAATACCGAAAAGACCGCCAATAGTAACAATATACCCGAGGATCAATAGTCCACTGCCGCCCAAATACACCCGGTGGATACCCAGCCCCCCCAGAAAAAGAGCCAGCAGAGCTGCCCCAAGAACTTTATTTTCACCGGAGTTGCCCAGAATACGCTGCATAAAATGCATCCTGCGCTCCAGGCGCTGTTGTATTTTAACGGCTTTTCTATTTAACGGTTGAGACTGCACCTGGCTAAGATTAATAACCACCGATGATTGAGTTAACATAGGTTTACCGGTGGCCCACACCGATGAGCTAAACAGACAAGCGCCAATAACTACTGCTAGTAAAAATACATTCTTCATAAGTCATTTTTTACAAGATACGTATCAAGAGTACTTTTTGATACAACATGACCTGAAAATAATTCTGAAAAAACTAGTTTAATCCCTCAAGCAGGCGATCCAAGTCTTCATAGGTGTGCATGGCATTCACCACGACGCGGGTTATTACCGGGTCCTGAGGATTAGGATAGGCAAACGAAGAAAGTAATATCTGGTCTTGCTGTAGATTTTGAAAATACTCCGGTGAAGGCAGGACTATGATGGGTAAAGGAAGGTTAACACGATAATCTTTAGTTTTAAGTGGTGGTAAGAGATAACCCATGTTTTCAGCCAGCTTTTGACGTTGCCGTTTATATAGACTTTCCGATTGCAGCAAAGCATATAAATACGCCGGAGATGGCGGTGAACTACCAACAAATAATGGGTGTTGGTATAATTCAGCCAATCGATTCACTTTGCCCAGGATCACACCTCCCGGTACACCCATGGCTTTAGCCAAGGAGCTGATGACCAGATACTCCACTGCATGAGCTGGAGGCAGCTCAGAGGCAATCCCCTGACCTTCTTGGCCAAGAAGGCCCAAACCATGAGAATCATCGACTACCACCACATATTTTTTCCCGGGGGGCAGGTCCTGTATCCAGGCAAAGGAAGATATGTTGGCCGCTAGCGGGTCTACACTATTCAGATAAATAACTAGTGTGGAGTCTACGGATTTTTGGATCTCCGTAAACAGATCGTCCGGCCACCGTTGGATGGGCTTGCAGAATCGGCTGGATAAAGCAACATGAGTGTGGGGGGCGGAGAAAGACGGATATAGAGATTCCAGACTGTTGACCACTAAGCGTCCGGCTAAAGTGCCGGAAGAAACTAATAGAGCAGCCGGTAAGCCCGTCCATTTGGCCAGAAATTTTTCGGCTTCTTCGAAGATGGTCAACGATATGTTAGCATGTCGGGAACCCCCATAATGTCCACCAAAAATCTCCAGACCCTGTTGAAAATGACGCAGGAATACCGGATGATGTTGTATCCCTAAATATGAAGTGCCGGCGAAATATAACCATTCGCTGCCGGTGCGGTAAACTGTACGACCTGTAATTAATTTATGTAAAGGGTTCATTCCAGTTGGGAATATTCATTTAGATAATCATTCAGTTCGTGGAGGGGTGGATGAACGCAAGGTGACGCCATTTCCCGGATTGGAAGGGTAAATTACGTGGCCACTACTTAATTTTACTCCTTCGGCATTATCGTTAGTGATAAGCAAACTACCATCGATGTCAGCATAGTCTACCAGGGGCAATAATTGAGCTGCTGCTGAGATGCCGATAGAAGTTTCGGTCATACATCCGATCATCACTTTTATTCCCAGCCGGCGGGCTTCTTTGATCATCATGAGGGCCGGGGTAATCCCTCCACATTTCATCAGCTTAATATTGATGCCTGCAAAATGTTCGGCACACCAGGAGACATCACCCGGTACATGACAACTCTCATCAGCAATGAGCGGTAAGGCACAGCGCTCCTGTAAGCCAGCATACCCGGCTTTTTGATGGGCTGGAAGAGGTTGTTCGATAAATTCTACACCTAATTCTTGCAGAACCTGGCTTTTTTCAATGGTTTCTTCAACGTTCCACCCGGAATTCGCATCCACCCGTAATACGGAATTGGTATGGCGGCGAATCGTTTGCATTAATTTCAAATCATCAGGGCCTCCTAATTTAATTTTATAGATGGGCCAGGGATTATCATCTATAAAATCTAAAGCAGAAGCTGGACTTTGCAAGCTGATGGTCAGACTGGATAACGGAGCTTTACGCTCATCAAGCTGTAAGTAGTCCAGCGAACGCTGCCCATGCAGTTTGCCAAACAAGTCCCAGGCAGCCATATCAATGGCACTTAAGGCAAACGGCTGGTATCGTAAAGCAGCATATAAACTATGGTAAAAACGCTCGGGCTGGAGGAGCTCCATTTGTTCAATCATCGGGCGAACCTGGCGGAAGGTCTGGGCGAGCTGAGCAGGCTCAATGTGGTAATAGGAAATAGCCGTTACTTCACCCAAACCTATGTGACCCTCATGGCTTAACTCTACCCGCAGATTATCACGGTGAGTGACTGCACCATGAGCTGTAGTAAAAGTTCCCCGCATTAACAAGCGGTAAGGATGAACATGCATTTTCATACAGCAGAAATAGCTCAAATGGATGACAAACATACTTAGAAATAATCACCATATGCTGATAATGATGGCCCTTGAGAAAATTTAAACTTTTATATTAAAAAGGCCAGAATTAAAATTGTGCTGAACTTTTTCAAAGAATTTCTTTGTTAAATAACTATTAAGTGCAACCCTTTAAATTGACTTGGCATAATATTTATGTTAAATTTATTGCAGAGTTTGAAATTGAGTAAATACATATTATTTTTGTGTGAGATGTGATTTAGCCTATGGTAGGAAGTGTCCGTAATATCTTAATGGTTTTTATGTTACTGGGGTCAATCCTGATGCAGGCCCAATCCGGTAGTTTGACTGCACCGGTAGCTGCTTCAGCCACGGTAAGAGCAACCGATTTGGATGTGGCGGCACGAGCAGAGTTTAAAAACAGTTCAAGCGTCCAAAAAACTTATCGCTGGACCCGCAAAATTAAGTCCCTCACCAACGGATGGTCGGTAGCAGTCGGCGATAAGAATGGCATTAATGTAATGACCATGGATACCATGCGGTTTGTATTATTGCCCGGGGAAGAAACTAATCTGGATGTACACATATATCCTAACGGTATTAACGGTCAAGCTCACATTGAGGTGGTTGTCAATGAGGTTTCAGATCCAACCCATCGCCAAACGATCACTTACACCTTTAATCAACAAGCACCGGCCAAAGACATTTCAGTTTCAGATCAGATAGTCCTTTATCCAAACCCCGCCTACGATTATTTTAAAGTAGAAGCTAAAAACGTGGCTAAAATAGAACTTTATAACCTGGCCGGAAGTCTTGTGCAAACCTATTATGCTTATCCGGACAAACGCTACATGATCAACGATATCAACTCTGGTGTGTACCTGGTCCGATTGGTGGATGTCAATAATAAGGTCATTAAAGCCATGCGCTTAAACAAGCGTTAAACCCTACCATCCCTAAGCAGGGTATTCAACATAATTGCGTGGTGTTTCATAAAGTCTTACCGCCAACGCGTATTTATCATCCAATTTTTCACGCAAGATAGTCCAGATGACAAAACATATGTTTTCCGCCGTAGGGTTAAGCGTTTTGAATTCGATGGTATCCAGGTTTAAGTTTTTATGATCAAAACGTTGTTCGATGTGTTCAAAAATCAGCTCTTTTAATTTCTTCATGTCGATCAGGAATCCGGTTTGTGGGTCCACTTCTCCGCTTACTTTGACTTCCAACTCATAGTTGTGACCATGGTAGTTGGTGTTAGAACATACACCAAAGACCTCTTTATTGGTCTCTTCACTCCACTGCGGGTGATGTAATCGGTGAGCCGCATTAAAATGAGCCCGACGAAACACAGCAATGCGCATAATTAATATTTATCCTTTGGTATATTTAATAAATACCTGGTCGTCTCACTTTGTTGTGAAGTTTTACTAAATAACGTTTATCTTTTCGTTCTAACGCCTATAGGACAGTACAGCCCCTTGGTAAAAAATCATCTTATCCCGGAGTTTATACTTATTTCGTCTTGTGGACTTGTCAGTTAGTCGGTTTAGACATTTTTTTCATCGAATGATTTTGCCCATAAGGTTTTATTCGGTAAATTTGATATTATTATGATATCAATTTAAAATCAAAAAAATGGAAAAAATTATTAAACCTTGGTCAGGTTGGTTTATGTTAGTGGGCTCACTGCTCTTGTTGGGTGCAGGCATCTTTTTACTCACTCAACGTCAATTTGCAATCGGAATTTCACTTTTAGTACTCACTTTTTTTATTATGCCCGGTTTGATGGCTATTGAGCCGAATAATTCGCGGGTATGTATGTTTTTTGGGAATTATGCCGGAACGGTAAAAGACTCCGGTTTTTTTTATATAAACCCATTTTATAATCGCAAGAAAATTAGTTTACGCGCGCATAACCTGGAAACTTCCAAGGTGAAAGTAAATGATAAAATGGGTAATCCCATCCTCATCGGGGCCGTCATCGTCTGGAAAGTCAGAGATACCTATAAAGCTGCTTTTGAGGTGGAGAATTACGAGACTTTCGTCAATATCCAAAGTGAAGCGGCGATCAGAAAACTGGCCGGCATGTATTCCTACGACAACATAGAAGATGAAAATGCCCATATCACCCTGCGTGCGAGCTCCAAAGAAGTGAACCACCAGCTGGAGGAAGAAATCTCTGAGCGGCTGACCATCGCCGGAATAGAAATCATTGAGGCACGTATTGCCCATTTGGCCTATGCCGAAGAAATAGCTCATGCCATGCTACAAAGACAGCAGGCGGTAGCGGTGGTAGCCGCTCGCGCCAAGATCGTGGAAGGGGCAGTAGGTATGGTGGAGATGGCGTTGGCCCATTTAAGCGATAAAGGTATCGTTAATCTGGATGAAGAAAAGAAGGCCGCCATGGTCAGTAATCTCTTGGTAGTGCTGTGCTCAGACCGTTCCGTGTCGCCGGTAGTAAATACCGGAACATTGTATCAAGGATAAATATTGCCATGTATGAAAGCGGTTATCCGGGAATTATTATTCCTGAGAAATGAACAATCCTGGATATTTTATTTATTGGGTCTGGAAGCTGTGCTCCTGGCTGCACTGCTCATCGGGTTTAAGGCGTCGTGGTATGCGGTATTTATTAGCTTAGGCATGCTATTTTTGGTGGCGGGAATGATTAGCCTGTTTAGACTGGAGGTTATATTGGAGTCTACGGGACTAATGATCAGGTATTTTCCCTTACAATGGAAATACCGCTGCTATAAGCCTGAAGCGATAAGCAGCATCAAGACTTTTATGATGCGCCAGGATAAAATTTCTTCTTTTGGATATTCCAAGAAAAAAAATCGCCAATGGTATACCATCCATCAGCGTCAAGCCATCAAGTTATTCTTGCATAGCGGAGGCGAGGTCAGTTTTAGTATAAGTTCCAGGGAAAGCTGGGTACACCATTTGCAAAAAATACAAGAACAGGAACCGGCATGGAAAGATGTTAAGTTGGACTTGTTAAGTTAATTAGTATGAAGTTTAGGTGAACTCAGATAGTAAAAAAACTACTTTTTGATGACTAAGAAAAAGAGTTTCGTATTGCGGGTGGACGAAGACGTTTATAAGGCTCTGGAGCTTTGGGCCGCAGCTGAGTTCAGGAGTGTAAATGGTCAACTTGAGTTCTTGATTCATGAAGCATTAAAACGACATAAACGGATTAAGACCACTGCACCATTTCCGTCAGTTGCATCACCGGACCAAGGCTCAACCCCAAAGGACGCGGATTAATTTGTTTCGGCACCAATATTGTATTTCATAGGTCCAGACCTAAACCGTTATGATTTAGTTAAAGCGGAAAGAAACAATTCTGCAGACAAAACATTGTCAGGTAAATTAGAGTATTATTGTAAGTTAATTAAAATTCTGAATGAAGTTGAGAAGTTATATTTTCTTACTGTTAGGGGCAGGGCTCCTGTTTTTTGGTGCCCGTTATAACAAAGCCCATTATAATCCTCAAAAGGAGGGAGCCATCATTAAAGGGGTATTAGCCGTACTTAATGCTGCCCATTTGGAACCCAAAACCATCAATGATGATTTCTCCAAATTGGTTTATAAAAACTATCTAGACAATCTGGATGGAGGTAAGCGATTTCTGACCCAAGCAGATGTGGACAAGTTAAAGAATTATGAAATCCAGTTAGATGATCAGATTCTGGCCGGAGAAGTCGAATTCTTTAATCTGTCCTATGACCTGATGTCTGCCGGGGTTCAAAAAGCCAAACAATATTATGGAGAATGGATCAAAGCACCTCATGATTTTACTAAGGAGGAAACTATTGAAACTGACCCGGATAAAAAACCATTTGCCCAATCTGATAATCAGTTAAAAGACTACTGGCGCCAATACATTAAATACGAGTTAATGACCCGTATAGCTGCAAAATTAGAGAGTCAGGAGAAAAGCAAGGACGAACCAACATTGTCGCTGGATGAAATAGAAAAAGATGCTCGGGATAATGTACAAAAGATGTATGATCGCATCTTTAACAATTGGGAGAAACTAACCCGTATGCATCGTTTTGATGTCTACCTCAATACAGTGACTGGACTTTATGATCCGCATACGAATTATATGACACCCAAAGAAAGACAAGACTTCAATCTGCGCATGTCCGGAGCTCTGGAAGGCATTGGTGCCCGACTCATGGCGGATGGTGATTATACCAAAGTGTCCGAAATAGTGCTGGGCGGACCAGCCTGGAAGCAGGGGGATCTACAAGTCAATGACCTCATTATAAAAGTAACTCAGGATAAAGAAGAGCCCGTAAATGCCGTGGGAATGCACATCGACGATGTGGTATCCATGATCAGAGGGAAAAAAGGTACTAAAGTGATGGTAACCGTCCGCAAAGCCGATGGTACCCAAAAAGACATCTCATTGATTCGGGATAAAGTGGTTACGGATCAGGAAGACTTGACCCAGTCCCTGATTATTCAACACGAAAATGGAGATAAAGTCGGTTACATTAACCTGCCCTCATTTTATGCGGACCTGGACGATCCGGAAAGAACGTGTTCCCGGCATGTGGAGCTGGAACTGGAAAAACTAAAGAAAGAAGGAGTAACGGGTGTGGTGCTGGATATCCGCAACAATGGCGGAGGATACCTGCATGAAGTGGTAAACATGACCGGATTATTTATTGATAAAGGTCCGGTGGTCCAAGTGTTAGGCCGCCGGGGTGGTACACGTACCCATGAAGATCAGCGCGAAGGAGCCGTTTATCATGGCCCGCTGGTGGTTCTGGTCAATGAATTTAGTGCTTCTGCCTCCGAAATATTGGTGGGAG
>JAYRWN010000426.1:0-17285 GCA_041917975.1 Saprospiraceae bacterium
ATTTGATTACTCTATAGCGTGTGATAATTTACTTTAATTGTTTAAAATATTTTTGTGGAACGAAGAGCATCCCAAAACACTCGCCGTGTTCTTTTGTCAAATGTTTATGGTGAATTTTATGTGCCCTGCGAATAGCTTTAAAATAGGGTCCGTTGGCATTTCTCAGCCATTTAAAACGCTGATGAATAAATACATCGTGTACTAGAAAATAGGTAATTCCATAGAGCAAAATGCCCAGACCTACGAAGAGAGTCCAAAACTGAGAAGTGAATCCACCGATTGCAAAAGCGGTTATACTTGGTATGGCAAAAACGAGAAAAAACCGGTCGTTTTTTTCAAAAAAACCCGGACCATTAATGTGATGGTCTTCATGCCAGGACCATAAGAATCCATGCATTAAATATTTATGAGCGGCCCAGGCTACCCCTTCCATTAGAATATAGGTGACCACGGTAATCAGAAAATACATAAGGATTTGCATGATATTTAAAATAAGTCGGTTAATACTTTTGATCTGTACTCAAATATTTTTTCTATGCGCTTGGCCACCATCAGCTGATTGATCCATTGACCGATCCATCCGGCTGGCAGACGATAGTGGAGGATATCCGTCACTAGCGTACCCTGGGCATAACTGGCAAAAAGGTGTTGATGATGCCAAAAACTATAGGGCCCAAATCGCTGCTCGTCAATAAAGTAGCTACCTTCTTGCACGGCCTTGATTTCGGTTACCCAAGGCAGGGAGAACCATCCGATTGGGCTCACCCGATACTCAATAATCAAGCCACTGTACACTTTTGGCGGCAGATCACTGAGAATCCTGAAGTTCATCTCCGGCGGCGTTATTTTGGCCAGATTTTTTGGGTCGGAAAAAAAACTCCAGGCTTCGTCACGACTCAAAGGTATAACCTGGCGCCAAATTTTGTTGGTGATGTAAGTCATTGCTGATCCAAATTAAACTGCATCTTAAATTTGGCCATAATTAATAATAAAAATTTATAGCCGTTGTTAATGCGTATGCGTTTATTCATCAATACTTGGGAAGGCGTATTTTTTATTTTTTTAAGTAATGCACAATAATAAATATAGGCGGTATATACCCCTAACCGTGCACCCCGGGGTAATTGGAATATCGACAGTTTAGCCTCATTAAAGTCCCCACTAATTTCAAATTCTATTTCATGTTTGATCTGATCGGTCAAATTGTTTTGTTTTAACTGAGGGAAATATTTTCTACCCAGACCTAATTCGTCCGCGTTTAAATCGCGCAGGAAGTTTACTTTTTGAAATGCTGCACCTAATTTCATAGCCCCTGGCTTTAGACGGGCATACTGTTGATGATCTCCCTGACAAAAAACATTTAAACACATTAACCCTACCACCTCGGCTGAGCCTAAAATATATTCTTCATACAAATTCCGATCATAACTGAGCGGATTAAGATCCATACGCATACTATGCAGAAATTGGCGGACCAATTGAAGATCCATTTGATGTTTGTTCACGGTTTGTTGAAAAGCATGTAACACCGGATTGATGCTTATTTTTTTTTCGATGGCCTGAAACGTATCAGATTCAAAGTCATCCAACAATTGTTTTTGATCAAAGTCATGAAAACTGTCCACAATCTCGTCGGCCAATCGCACAAAACCATAGATGGCGTAAATGTCCGCCCGAAATTGCCGTTGTAACAATCGTATACCTAAAGAAAAAGACGTGCTGTAACGTACCGTCATGGCTTTAGATAAATCGAAGACGATGGAATTGTATAACTCCTGCATAAATTAGGGTATTGGGAATATTTTTTTTATTTGATCAGCCACCAGCTGCCCGCTGATGATAGCTGGGGGCAATCCTGGACCGGGCACCGTTAATTGTCCGGTGTAAAATAGATTACTGATTTTTTTATTGCGGATCGAAGGTTTGAGCGGACCGGTCTGGAGTAAAGTATTTGCTAATCCATAAGCATTACCCTTATAGGAGAAATAATCCTCCTCAAAATTTTTCATGGCGTAGGACCGTTGAAAAACCAGGTGAGGATTCAGGGACTGACTAAGCCTTTGTTCCATCCGGCGGAGAACCAACTTCAAATAATGTTCATGTTTTTCTGCATCATCGTCAAGACCTGCCGGTAATGGAATAAGCACAAATACATTTTCCATACCGGCAGGAGCGGTTTGATCAGTTTTAGAGGTGCAGGAAACATAAAAAAGTGGAATCCGCGGCCAACATTTAAAGTCGTATATATCTTCAGCATGAGGGGAAAAAGGTGCATCAAAAAACAAGGTGTGGTGTAAGAGGCCCTCAATTTTTTTATTGAATCCAAGAAAAAAAATCAGGGCAGAAGGCGCCATGGTGCGTGATTCCCAGTAGGCAGAATTATAGTTTCGAAAGGACGGTGGCAATAGCTGTTGTTCAGCGGCGTGATAATCACCGGCTGCCACCACAAAATCTGCTGAGAAATGCGCGCCATCCGTTTTCAATCCTTGGGCCAACTGCCCTTTTAGTTCGATTTGTTTACCTGTAGTAGAGCGGTGAACCTTTACACCCGTGTGAGCTAATATTTTTTCAAAAGCTGCACTAATCTGATGCATTCCTCCACGCGGATACCAGGTGCCTAATGTTAAGTCGGCATAATTCATCATACTATATAATGCCGGAGTATGCTCAGGTTTAGCCCCTAAGAACAATACTGGAAATTCCAGCAATTGAATGAGTTTTGGATGTTGTACAAATTTTCGCACATGCCTGCTCATGGATTTGAATAAATCCAATGAAAACGCTTGTTTCAGGATTTCCCATTTGAAGTATTCTGTAATGGTTAGGGAAGGTAACCAGACGAACTTGGACATCGAAAGTTCGTATTTTTTTTGCGCCTCATGCAGAAAATGAACCAACCGCCGCCCGCTGCCCGGCTCAAGATCGTCAAACACGGCCTGCAGTTGGTGGATATCCGCAGGAATATCCGTAAAAGTATCATCCTCCCAATAGACCCTGTAAGCCGGATCCAAACGCTTCAATTGGTAAAAGTCGCTGGTATTAAATCCGAAACGGGCATAAAACTGCTCAAAGATTTCGGGCATCCAATACCAGCTGGGGCCGGTGTCAAAAGTTAAACCTTCGGCTGTAAAGGCCCGATTACGGCCTCCCAGCGATTCTAATTTATCCACTAAGGTTATGTCATGACCTTGCTGTGCCAGGGTTGCCGCCGCAGCCATGCCCGCTATTCCTCCGCCGATAACCACCCCTTGTGCCAATGATTAAGTATTAAATGTTATTTATGGACAAATATAAACGAAAAAGTATAATTTTGTTTAATAAATATAGCTAAAAAGTTAAACAATAATTAAAATGGTCAATATTTTTTGGTTTCGCAGGGACTTAAGGTTAGAAGATAATCACGGTTTGTATCAAGCCCTGCTATCCGGAATAACCGTCCTGCCCATATTTATTTTTGATACGGCTATCCTTGGGCTATTAGAAGATAAGGACGATGCCCGGGTGAATTTTATCTGGCGAGAAATTCACAGGCTGGATCAAGAACTGCAGAAACAAGGTTCGGGTCTGCGGATTTACCATGCCAACCCGGTAGAGGTTTTTCAAAAACTGGTGGAAGAATTTTCGGTCCAGGGTGTCTATGCCAACCGTGATTATGAACCTTATGCACGACAGCGTGATGAAGCAATATACCATGTTTTAAAGACCAAAGGAATTCCATTCAATTTGGCGAAAGATCAGGTGATCTGGGAAAAGGATGAAGTATGCAAGGCCAATGGTGAACCCTATACTGTTTTTACCCCTTACGCTCGAACATGGAAACAAAAGTTTGATTCATTGGAAATAACTACGTATCCATCGGAAATAACCGGGAGTTTTTATCGAGGAAGCAGGATGCCCTTACCGTCATTATCTGATCTAGGTTTTGTCACGTCTGCAATCATTTTCCCTGACCGCCAGGTAGACGATCAAGTCATTATTACTTATGACCAGACCAGGGATTACCCTGCGTTGGTCCACGGTACCAGCCATTTGAGTATTCATTTGCGCTTTGGCACGGTCAGCATACGCCGGTTGGTCCTGCAGGCTAGAAAGATGAATGGTGTTTTTTTGAATGAATTAATCTGGCGGGAGTTTTACATGATGATTCTATGGCACTTCCCTCAAGTAGTGCATGCCTCTTTTAAGCCAGCCTATGATCGTATACCCTGGCGCGACGATCCCAAAGGCTTTGAAGCCTGGTGCACGGGACAAACCGGTTATCCTTTGGTAGATGCAGGAATGCGCGAGTTGAATGCTACCGGGTACATGCATAATCGCGTGCGCATGGTTGCCGCTAGTTTTTTAACCAAACATTTACTGATTGACTGGCGATGGGGTGAAGCTTATTTTGCCAGGAAGCTTTTGGATTTTGAATTATCTTCTAACAATGGGGGGTGGCAATGGGCGGCAGGCACAGGTTGTGATGCTGCACCATATTTCAGGGTCTTTAACCCCACTTTACAGGCAGAAAAATTCGATCCGGACGGAACCTATCAGCGCAGTTGGCTCCCTGAATTAGGTACACCGGCATACCCGGGCCCTATCATAGACCATAGCTGGGCCAGGGACCGAGCTATTGAAACCTATCGGATGGCATTGGCTGAGGGTTGAGTAGAATTATTAGCCTAAATCGAGTGGAATAATTATTCATAGCTGCCTTAATTTGGGTGAGACGGAGTAATTATTTTTATAACTTGCCAGTGATTAAAACAAAATAAAAAAAGATATGAAAAATAAGAGCCGCCGGGATTTTATAAAAGCTGGGGCCATGACCGCCGCTGCATTTGTCATTGTGCCCAGGCACGTGCTGGGACGGGGGTATACTCCGCCGAGCGATAAGTTAAATATTGCTGCGATCGGCTGCGGAGGAAAAGGGGATGTGAATGTTAGATTGTCTTACAATGGAGGCTCGGATAATATTGTAGCCCTGTGCGATGTGGATGACCGACAGGCTAAAAAATACCGGGAGATGTTCCCCTCTGCGCCTTATTTCCGCGATTACCGGGTTATGCTGGAGAAAGAGCAAAAAAATATCGATGCGATTTTGGTGTCTTCACCGGACCACATGCATTATCCGCAAGCCATGGCCGCCATCCAGTTGGGGAAACATGTGTATTGTGAAAAACCGCTGACACACGACATTTGGGAGGCACGCATGCTGACCGAAGCAGCCAGAACTAAAGCAGTAGTTACTCAAATGGGTAACCAGGGCGCCAGTTCAAAGGGTACGCGCGTTACCGAGGCGATTGTGCAATCCGGAATGATTGGGGAGGTGCATACAGTGGAAGTCTGGACGAACCGGCCGGTATGGCCTCAAGGCGTAAAATCGCCTAAGGACAGAGGTGAGAAAGAAATGGTGCCGGAAGGGGTAGATTGGGACTTGTGGTTAGGCACCGCCCCTTGGCGCGATTATCATACAGCATATATGCCGTTCCGCTGGAGAGGATATTGGGACTTTGGAACAGGTGCCCTGGGCGATATGGGCTGTCATTTTATGGATGTACCTTTCAGGGCATTAAAATTAGGCTATCCTACTTCGGTAGAGTGTTCGGTCGGTCAGGTGTACCAGGACTTTTTTGTGGAAGCATTTTTTGATGATGTGTGCCCGCCTTCCGCATCAATCCATTTAAAATTTGCTAATCCCAAACCTAAAAAACATGCGGATATCAGCGTGAACTGGTATGACGGTGGCATCCGCCCACAATTGCCTGCCGGGTGTGATTATCAAAAGGTATTCCAGAGCATCGATGGCGGGATGATCTTTATCGGAACCAAAGGCATTTTGTCTGCAACATTATTTGGGAATAACCCGACCCTCCATGGCCCTAAATTTAAAGACGTCAAGTTACCGGAACCTGTTCGGCCCTTAGTGGACGGAGACGACGTGGGCCATCAGCAGCAGTGGGTCAAAGCCTGTAAAAAAGGATTTGGTACGTATACCTCTTCCGGATTCGCTGAGGCCGGGCCTTTAACGGAAATTGTATTAATGGGTAATCTTGCCGTCAGATCATTCCTGCATCGGGAAACTACCGGCAATCGCCATACATTCCCTGGACGAAAAGCGCTTAACTGGGATGGCAAGAATATGCGGATCACTAACTTTGACCTGGCCAATTCTTTCGTTAAAAGAGAGTATCGTAGCGGAGGCTGGATTTAAGGGGAGGTTTGATTATCGGGTCATGGATATCGAAGAGTTCAGAGCATTTTGTTTATCATTTCCAGGCGTTGAAGAAACCTTCCCATTTGGAGAAGACACACTAGTCTTTAAAGTAGTAGGAAAGATGTTTGCCTTAACCTCATTGGATCATGATGTCTTTTCCATAAATCTGAAATGCGATCCTGATCGGGCTGTAGATTTACGGGAGCAGTACGGCGGCATCCAGCCCGGCTATCACATGAATAAAAAACATTGGAATACGGTGATCATGGATGGAGAAATACCTGGCACCTTGGTGAGGAAAATGATAACTGATAGCTATGATTTAGTTGTATCCGCATTGCCCTTGAAATTCCAGGAAGCCTTGAAAGCTTGATGATAAAAAGAATTGAATTGGCCTTTAATTAATCCAAAACCATCATTTGCAAACGGTCGATGCAATTATTATTGGTCAGGGTGTAGCCGGCACTTTGATGGCTTACAAGTTGTGGAAGGAACAACGCAGTTTTGTTGTCATTGATGATGACCAAGCCTATTCTTCCCGCATTGCTTCCGGAATTATAAATCCGGTGACTGGCCGTCGTTTTGTAAAAAGTTGGCGAATCGAGGAATTGCTGGCTTTAGCCGATGAAATTTATCCTGCGCTATCTCAGCTGTTGGATATTCCTGTTTATAAACCTATTCAGATTTCGCGTAAATTATCCCATCATCAAGAGCTCGAAACCTGGGAAATACGCGCCGATGATCCTGCGTATCAGGTGTTGTACCCGGATATTCAGACCCTGGGAAATGGCGAGGATGCAGAACATTATGGCCAGATAAGTCAAGCCCGTCTGGTATTTGCTAACCTGTTGATCGAAACGTTCAGGAACTGGTTAAGCGAGCAAAGATGTTTAGTCCATGAGCAGTTTGATTATCAACAGTTAAGGGTGGGGCAAATTCTTCAATACAAATCGTTTTCAGCCGCTCATATCGTGTTTTGTGAAGGATGGAAGATCCGTTCCAATCCGTTTTTTAATACCCTGCCCATTATTCCAACCAAAGGGGAACGGCTGTTGATTTCGACTCAATTAGCCCTGCCACATGAGGTATTAAAAGACGAATTATACCTCCTGTCCTTAGGTCACCGAACCTATTGGGTTGGGCCCACGAATGAATGGAATGCAGCGGATGATCAGGCTTCAAAAGCTAAATTAGACCAAATGAGCACATTCCTGGATGCTCGTCAGATCTCTTATAAAGTTCTGGACCATGCGGCCGCATTCAGACCGGCGGCTCACGACCGCCGACCGGTGGTCGGCACGCATCCGATTTATCAAAACCTGCATGTAATTAATGGTCTGGGCACAAAGGGTTTTTCATTAGCTCCATATTGTGCCAAGGCGCTCTATGAGCATATTTTCCGTCAAAAAACCTTGGATTCAGAAATGGATTGGCGGCGTTTTATGCGAAAAGCTGAATTTCAGATGCCTAATGATGATCGTAACATAAATATCTGACGTTCTGGGTAAACTTATCCAAACCATTAGCCATTAAAAGATTGTTAAATAAACTTATTTTACCAGCGTTCTATAATAGATGCACATCTATTCCAAAAAATAAAACCATTGAATGAAACGGTTAATATTTGGATTTTCTGCGATCATGCTGATTATGCTGGCATGTACAACCCGCAATTTACAAAAACCCGTAACGAAGGCGGCGGTGAAAACTGATTGGAAACATATCGATTCTTTGGCTCAGCAAGGTCTGTATCAAACTGCTCTGGATGAGACTTTACTAATCATGCAACTAGCCCAGGATCAAGACGATTTTTATGCCTGGATGAAGAGCATGGTTTATGTTGCAAAATTCCATCGTTTTCTGGATGAAAATGGCATGGAAAAAGCCATTGATTATTGGGAGCAATCCCGGGTGAAACTAAAAGACCCTTACCGATCTTTGGCGAATAGTTTATTGGCCGAATTATACCAGCCCCAGTATGAGTCCGTGTTATGGCAACTCCGTGATCGAACATATACAGGACACCAGACTGGCAAACCACTGGTTTTATGGGCTGCACAGGATTATTTGGACACAATAAGCTCTTTATATTTAACCTCTATTAAGGCCCAGACAGTAGATATAAATTTAGATGATTTTCAGGATTTGATTCTTTGGGGGTCCAGGGCTAAATCTTTACAACCTACCTTAAAAGAGCTCTTAATTACCCGGGCCATTGATTTTTTATCGCAGGATTACCAATACCCGGTTCAAGATTTACCCGATTATTTAGAAAGTGAACAATTTTTTTCCACGGCTGACACTTTTAACAATCTAACTCTGAATCGTCCAGGCAAACGTCATGAGGTGTTGCGTTTGTATCAGGACTTATTAAAAGGAGCCGGCACTAAACAAAATGCTGAAGCTTTCCTTCGATTTGATCTGCAGCGACTGCATTTTGTTCACGCTCAGAGTATACATCCGGAGAAAGAGCTGCTCTTTGAACAAGCTCTGCATCAGCTGTGGATAAAGTCAACGGGTACAGTACTGGAAATAGACGCTTTGTGGTCTCTGGCTCAATTTATTTTGAATACTAAATCCTATAGTGGATTAGCTCAAAAAGCTGAGGCTCAGCGCGCCATGTTAGAAAAAATACGCACCCTCATCCAAAAGTACCCTTCACAAACCAGCCAGTTAAAACAGTTGGAACATCAGTTAACTGAGCCCCACCTCGCTTTGCAAATGGAACAGGTCAATCTGCCCGGTCAGAAAATCCTGGTCAGAATAGCTTTTAAGAACATTAAGACTGTTCCTTTTCACCTGATGGCCATCAACGATGAGGTGATGTCCAGGCTGTACCAGTTAAAACCGGAAGAGGTGCGTGATTATTTGCAAAAACTACCAGCATTAATGGCATGGTCTACAGAATTACCCCCGGTAGAAGACTATGAAGAACATAGCTCAGAAATAGGTTTAGATGCTCTGCCACCGGGACGTTACATGTTAGTCGCTCATCGCGACAGTGCTTTGGCCAGGGTAATGTCATTTCAGGTCACTAATCTGGCGTTAAAACATAGTAAAAGAAAGGATCATGATGAATGGAGGGTTTTGCATCGTGAGACCGGAATGCCTATTTCCAGCGCTGAAGTCAAATTTTATCGACAAAATATTCGTCAATCCAACAATAGCATCGAAAAGCAGTTGGTAGCCTCAGCTAAGAGCGATGCGGATGGCAAAGTAATCTTTGCGCAAGCCTACCAGGGAGAGCTGGAGCTCGAGGTGAAACACGGCAGTGAGATTTGGCGGCCGGAGCAACGGGCCTATATTTATCCACAAGAAGACCAGCCTCCTCAGGAACTTGTGTTGACCCAAATTTTTACCGATCGGGCCATTTACCGTCCTGGCCAAATGGTATACTTTAAGGCTATTTTGTATAGGTCTTCAAATAATGAAGCCCGGGTAATAACTAACCGTTCTCTTACTGTTCAATTAATAGACGCCAATAGTGAAGAAGTGCAATCCTTAGCCTTGCAGACTAATTCATATGGCAGCGCTAGTGGCAGTTTTATCCTTCCGGCATCTGGACGGTTGTCAGGAAATTGGACCATTCAAAGCAGCGAAGGAGGGACCACGAACATTCAAGTTGAAGCCTACAAACGGCCTACTTTTGAAATTCTGGTCGATACCCTGGATCAGATTTTTAAGCTTAATGATAAGGTGGACTTACATGGCACAGTGAGAACTTTGTCGGGGATGAATTTGAGTGGAGCAAAAGTTATTTACCAGGTCAAACGGACTATGCGTTGGCGGTGGGATCCCTGGGTTAAAAGCGCCTATATCCATCAACCTGTTGAAACTATTATAGCCAGTGGAGAGACTTCCGTCGATGTGCAAGGACGTTTTGGGATAACTTTTGAAGCCATTTCTGACCGGCAAGTGGCCAAAATCCATCAACCCACATTTATTTACCATGTCGCTCTCACGGCCACAGATATGTCGGGAGAATCCCAGGCTATAGAACGCAGGTATGAAATGAATTATTCGGGCGTTTTACTTGATGTTCATGGCCCGGAGGTAGTCACTAACTGGCCGCCCCAAATTTCTCTTAGTGCGCTGAATCTTGAGCGCAAGCCGGTGGAATATGCTGGGCAGTGGGAACTTTTTGGCCTCCAGGCACCTGCTATCGCGCATAAAGCAAGGTTGTGGCCAGGCCCTGATGTGCCCCTGATGACTGAACCTGAATTCAAGCGCAGCTTTCCTCAATATGGGTATCGTGATGACCAAGATTGGAAAAGTTGGCCTAAACAAACGTTACATAAAGGAGCATTTACTGCCGGTAAACAACCGTTTATGCAGCCTATCCCCGAACTTAGGGACGGTCCTTATTATCTGGAATATAGAGGTATTAACAGCACGGATACTATAAGTCAAGGCTTTTGGTTTTGGGTGGATGTGCGGCATAATATCCCTACAGTTCCCTTAAATAATGTGCTGGGTTGGCGGTGGTCCAAAGACGATTATCAATCCGGAGAACCTGGTAGTTATGCGGTTCTTTCGGCCTGGCCTCAGGTGCAGTGGCATTTTGAAGTAGAAGAAAAAGGCCAAAACCTCAGGAAATGGTATTGGCGCGATGAGAACGATGGCAACCAGCAATACTTTACTGCTGCTCCTCACCAGGTTTACCGGGCTTCAGCCATTTATCAAAATCGATTCTATTCTTTTGAGTTTAGACCGCAAATCGCAGTGCCAAATCAAAATCTGGAGCTGGAGTTGGTAACATTTCGGCCGGAATTAATGCCTGGGAGCAAAGAAAGATGGCAAATCAGGGTAAAAGGACAGACCGATGTAGAGTTATTAACCACGATGTATGACGATGCCCTGGAATCAATATATCCCCTCACCTGGCCACAAACTTTGATTCAGGAGAAATATTACCCAGGGTTTCCCTGGTCTGGGATAGGATTTGATCAATCATACGGGCAGACATTCGGGTTATTTAATTATCCTTCTTTTGACTATCAGGAAAAGGGTTGGGTGCATTGGAATTGGTTCGATTTCCCATTTTATTATTATGGTCCTTCCGCGATGACCCGGCGGGGTGGTAAATTGGCTTCGCCTGCACCCCAAATGGATGCGATGAACGAAAAAGTGCAGGAAGAATCAGAGGTTTTAAGGGGCAAAGATCAAGCCTTACCGGAAAATGTTGCACCAGCTGGTTTAAGACAAAATCTCGGCGAAACGGTTTTCTTTTATCCTCACTTGTTACCGGACAGCCTGGGGGTTATCAATATCCCTTTTATAATGAATGAGGCTTTAACCAGATGGAACTGGAAGTTGTATGCGCATACTCCAAATTTAAAAACTGGTTACATTACACAAAAGGTCATTACCCGTAAATCACTGATGGTTACCCCAAACTTGCCCCGAATGGTTTATCAGGATGACCGGGTCTTAATCCCCATGCGCATCGATAACCTTTCAGGAGAGCGCTTGGAAGTGGAAAGTACGCTGGAGATCATCGATCCAATATCTGGAAGAAACATAACCGCTTTATTTGTTTCGGCGGTACAAATTCAAAATGTTGACCTCGAGCCAGGGACCAGTAAAGTTGTAAACTGGCGTTTGCATATTCCGGACGATTATTCGCAGCCGGTCCAGATCCGGTTTTGGGCCAAATCTGCAGGTCATACGGACGGAGAGGCGCGGACCTTACCCATCTTAAGTAAAAAAATTTTGGTTACCGACACCCGTTCCTTGTGGACTAATCCTGGCGAATCTAAAACGATCGACTTACAATGGCTAAAACGGCAGGGTCAGCAAACACCTTTCCGATTAACTGTAGAATATACGCCGCAACCGGTATGGTTGGCTTTGCAAGCGCTGCCGTTTCTGCAAGATCAAACTGTTTTTACCACCGATGGTTTAATCCAGAAGTGGATGGCCATGGTGTGCGGACGCTACATATTTAAGCAATATCCTCATGTTAAAACAGTAGTCAGTGCGTGGATAAAGCAGGGTGATGTAAAGAGTCCTTTAGAAACAAACCCTGAGTTAAAGACTTTGCTGCTGGCTGAAACACCCTGGGTGTTGGAAGGGAAAGATGAAACTCAAACCATCCGGCAACTGGCTTTGTTCCTGGAAGAAAATCATGTCGATGGGGAAATTAGAGAACTTGAGCGTCAAATTTTAGACCGCTTTACCCCTGAAGGAGGCCTGACCTGGTATCCTGGGGGTCGTCCATCGCCTTACATAACTTCTCAGGCTTTGGAAATATGGGGTTGGCTCTTTACACAAAATATTGTTGACAGACGTGTTTATGCGTCCTGGTCTCAGCAAGCTCTTAATTATCTGGATCATACCAGGCTGAAGAACTATAACCAGGATCCCCAGAGGGACAAGCAGCTGGCTAATGAAGAGGATGTTCATTTCCTTTACTTACATAGCTTGTGTCCGGAAGTTGAACTACTTGCCGGCTTGGCCAAACACGTTGAACAACTTTATACTTCAGCAGCAACTCGGTGGACTCAGTATGGCGTATATAGCCAAAGTGCACTGGGGTTAGCTGCCCAGAAAAGTCGCCCGGAACTAACCCTGGCTATTCAAAAATCATTAATTGAGAGAGGTATAAAGCATGAAGAACAAGGCTTGACCTGGAAACACAACGACTTGACCTGGTGGTATCAGCAGCCATTGGAAAGTCAAATTCTGGCCCTAAATCTATTAGCACTGGGTGATCACCATGAGCTTGTGCGCCAAGGACAAAAGTGGTTGATCAGCCAAAAGGAAACCCAACATTGGGTCAGTGGGCGAGCGACAAGTATGACCATCATAAGTTTGTTGCAGACCAAGGGCCCCCTGCCAACGATGCCTCAATTTAGTCTTCAAGTTGGGTCGCAAAACCTGACCCAGTTGACAGGTACTCCCGGTACTGGCTATATCAAAAAATCCTGGACCGGTAAAGAATTGAATGGGCCAATGGACATTATTAAGATTGAAAATAAGTCCGATCAGCCGGGGTGGGGTGGAGCATACCTACAGTATTGGGTGGAGCAAAATGAGGTTACATCCCAGGGAACTGGTTTAAAAATAAGCCGGGACTTTTATCGAGTAGATCAACAACTAAAAGTGACCAAACTCTCGACTTCGCCTGATATTAAACCGGGTGACCGGATTAGAGTCGTCTTAACTGTGGCCAGTGATCGGCCGCTGGACTATGTAATGATCAAAGACCTCAGGGCCAGTATCTGGGAGCCTCTTCAACGGTTAAGCGGAACCCAGTGGCGCAACGGATTGACCTATTATCAGACGGTGACCGACGTCGCAAATTTGTTTTTTCTTGATCATCTACCTAAGGGGTCTTTTACCCTTGAATATGATGTCTATGTTAATAATCTTGGTGACGTCAACGCAGGTTTTACCCAGGTCCAGAGTTTTTACGCCCCTAAATTTACCGCCAGAAGTACCGGTGAGAAAATACAGACGCTACGGCCACAATAAAAAACGACTATAGTCCCATTTAGTCCGTAAGGAAAGATCGATTGTCGAGAAAATTAGGTCAAAAGGAAGGTTCAATTCACATTAGTTTTAAAAATACACCTAGTCATGGAAGAAAAGAAGAAAGAGTACAGAAGCGAAGCAGCAAACATCATTATTCGAAACCATATGGTATGGTCAATGGGGGCAGGCTTTATTCCCGTGCCTATAGCGGATTTTTTTGCCGTTGGAGCGATTCAACTGGATATGATCAGGCAGTTGTGCAAACTATATGATGAGGACTTTAAAGAAAAACAAGGTAAAGCTATTGTCTCAGCTCTTACCGGTTCCGGACTAGCCCGTTTGGGAGCCCGGGCGATAAAATTTATACCTGGCGTTGGTTCTGTCCTGGGAGGTATTACCTTGGCTGTGTTATCCGGAGCATCCACCTATGCCTTAGGTGAAGTCTTTAAAAAACATTTTGAAACCGGTGGGACCTTTTTGGACTTCGATGTTGAACGACTGAAAAAATATTATGATGAGATGTTCGAAAAAGGAAAAGCAAAGGCGGAAGAAGTAAGGCAGGAACATAAAAAACAAAAAGAAACTCCCGAACCAACCACTACCATGAATGCGGATGTACTTACCCGCCTTAAAGAATTAGGCGAACTAAAAACTAACGGCATCATCTCCGAAGAAGAATTTGCGAAACTTAAAAAACAGATCATCGGCTAATCATCAGCGCTGACCAATAACAAAAAAGCCCAGGGTTGCCCCAGGGCTTTTTTGTTATTATGCTTAATATATTCCCAGTCTTAGAACTTGACTATTTTTTTTGTGGTGGTGGCCTGAGTCGTCGGTTCGGTAAATTTTACAACATACCAGCCGGGAGTCAACTGCCGGGTATTTATTTCTTGCCGACCAATGCCGATGTTATGTCTATAAACCGGTTTTCCATCCAGCCGGTACATATCTACGGTTACGTTTTTAGTTAGGTGGTTATCCACGATCAAAACCTGTGCAACCGGATTATTTACAATATTTATCAGATTGTCCAATCTGGGCGTTTTTACCGCTGTGGTGTTATTCTTATCAAATAATTTTGACGCAAACTGGAACGCTCTTGGTCCTAAAATCATGCCCAATTGTCGACCAGGAATATCATCCACCGGTGGATGAATACCACCCCAGATGCGTGAAAGACTACATTGGTCAGAGGCATCACGGTAGGTGGCCCATTGCAGAGTAACATCTACGCTAGGCCCATCTTCGAACACCAGATATTTATTTTTCTCCGCTTTAAATTCGGCCATTCCGCCGGGAAAATATTCGTCGCCGGTGATTAAAGTCATCACCTCAGCTGCTGTTCTGGAATAGGTGGAATGCCCGCTCACATAGCCGGCGAAAGGTGGAGTTACAAACGTTGGGCGTTGATAAGGCCACCAGTTTTCAGCCAGGATCCAATCCACCCCGGCCACATCAACCGCCGGATCGAAAATCCATAATGGACCTCGCCAGGCTTTCAGTTTTATTTTGCCGACATGCTCCCGGCCAAATCCAGCCAAGGGATCGTTAGGAAGAACATTTTCTATATAGCCCGGTATAAGTGGTAATCCATACGGTGAATAATTGGGTAAGGTGGTGTCCGTACTTTGCCCCCAAAAAGCCATATAACGGATGGCCGTCAGAGGTCGTGAAGAATCGTAATACCCTTTTATCCCCCAGGCTGTGATTGCTGCATCATGCAAGGCGCCACCCAGGATAAAATAGGTTTTTACGTACCATTCCAGTTCATCCATGATTTCCCCTTGCCCTTTGAAGCGACGTTCAAATTGAGGATGATCCGCCACGTAGTTTACTATGGTGAACCAGTGCCCCGGAGGGGTTTCGGATTTTGGGCCGTCAGCCCAAAATTCAGCCAGGACCCGGGCATAGTCTCCACGCGGGACCATCTGGGAAGCATAGGGTTTGCCGGTCTTAGGGTTAATAGGATGTCCAGGGCTACGATCACCGCCATTTTCTAAATCGTAAAAATCCTCATAATCTTTAAAATCCGTCGGAAAACTGGTCAATCCACCGATAGAAGCCGGTGAAATATCCCACATCACTCTATCCCCGGGGTCAAGGTGACTGGACCAGGCAGCGACCAGGGCATGGGTCTTTTGATAAGTATGATCAAAAGAATCCAGATTAGGAGGTGGTCCCGGATCAAGACAAACCGGAAAGGGATTGCCGTCACGGGTATAAGGGATGAGATCGTCATCAGTCAGGGCAAATGGTTGGACCACGCCCCATTCCGGGCTTTGAAACTTGATGGTGTCCCCTTGAAAAATATTTCCAGCTTGATCAATAAACACATTCAATTGAATAGGCTGCCACCGGTTAGGATTGACCACTATACCTGCTCCGGGTACTTCCGGCGCAATCGGTGGATTGACCGGCCGGTAATATTGAATGGCGTAATTGTTGATTTCATTACTGCCATCCTGGTAACCGTAATTGATCATACAGTCCGCGATATAATTACCCAGCGCCGCGGGACTGCCGGATTGATAATTCATATCCGTTTTAGTAATATCATAACCATGCACGGCCATCATACTATCCATCATAGCGCCGGTTTTTGCAAAACCTGGTGAATTTTTAAAGCGGTGCCTGAGCATCCTGTAAGCGGCATAACTGATGGCTTCCTCCCGCGCTGCTTTAAGGTCAGCTGGTTTAGGGAAAGCCTGCAGTGGGCAACTAAATCCATGTAACGTTTTGCCTAATAGGTAAGTGTCAGCTTCATCACTATAAGCTGCCCAGGCGTCATACATAACCGAAGCCACCTGGTATAAGGTGCGGGCATGCACCGGAGGACGGGCAAAATCATTTCTGATCGATTCAATATGGATTTCATTCCAGTCACGGGGTATGGCATGCTGGGCAGCAAGAGAGTCACTCATCAGCACCAGCGTGATAATTAGAAAGTAGACAATAGCTTTGTACATATGCTTTAATTGAAACATCTATGTATAAAATAGTGACTTATAATAACTAATATGCAAATATAGGCCCGTTTTTATTTAGCCTGTTTTAAAAAAGGATTAGAATTAATCATCGGTGGCATTTTTATTGATTTTTAACTTAATAAAAACCTAAGTGATCCATCGGCTCATTAATTTCTATCTTTTTATGCCTAACCATTCAAATATTTTGCCGAAATAATCTTTAGGAGACCTTAATAAGAATGATCAAAATCATGCTCAGTGAACGCATTAACTTATGCTGCTTCCGGTATTCAAGGACCTGATCTGAAAGAGAATTGCAAAGCCGACTATTTTTGCCAATCCGGAGTCAATAAGTCGGGCGGAACCCATCGGGCACGAGCCCTGGGGCTGAATAAAAATTCTTGGGTGTAATAATTAAACAAAATGTTTTTATCAGACCAGGAACTGTTTAAAAATCCCTGCAGCACATCGCTGAGTACTCCGGGATGCTGGTGCAGATAATATTTGATTAAGTCAATCCAAAACAAGGTAATGGTTTCATGATATCCACTCTGCACGGTATTTTGATTGCCTTGGGCCAGATTATAATGGATGATACCGCTGCGAATGCGGATGGTTGCGTCTTCGACATCATAATGGTGTAA
>JAYRWN010000427.1:0-5844 GCA_041917975.1 Saprospiraceae bacterium
GATGCGCGTATAAGTGCCACAACGGCACAGATTGCCATCCATGGCCCCTTCGATGGCTTCATCGGAAGGATTGGGATTGGCTTTCAGAAAGGCTACAGCATTCATGATCTGCCCGGCCTGACAATAACCACACTGGGGCACGTCGTGCTCCAGCCAGGCTTGTTGTACCGGATGATCGCCATGTTCTGACAAGCCTTCGATGGTGGTAATGGCCTGATTGCCCACCTGTGCTACGGTGAGCTGACAGGAGCGCACGGCAATATCCCCCAAATGAATGGTGCAGGACCCGCACATGGCTATCCCGCAGCCGTATTTTGTACCCACCAGATTCAAATGGTCCCTTAAGACCCATAACATGGGTGTGGAAGGATCAACCTCTACCTGGTTGTCCTTCCCGTTTATTTTTAAATTAAAGCTGGCCATAATTTAGACAGATTAAGACTTTTGATTGAGTAAACAAAATTCAATTCATATGATCAAACCTCATCAAAGATAATTTCATGAATTATTTTCAATGGTTTGATTGGATTCGAATACCAGATGTAAAACGTAGAAACTCCTAATGTATAACATTTTTAATACACGGCAAGTTTTTCAGAAGCAATACATTGATGACTGTTTCAATTCAAATATTAATTCTCGAATCTGGCGTACCTGCTCCCCCAGAAATTTAGGCTCAAAATACAATTTTTATAAGCACCAGCTGTGATCGTGAAACTGTGTAATTCGAATCCAAAGTGCTTCAAATCTACATCTTTTCATTTCATCTCATTTATACTTGGGTTTGCTGACAGAAAGATCAGTTCATAAAAAATAATTGTTGGTATACACATTACTGTTTTTTATACCAATATTACCGGTTGGTCTAATTCGGTCATTTGCCGCCCATCATACCGGGCATGGGTCAACCCATAACCAGGCGATTGCCAATGACAATTTATTAAATAAAAATTAACTGGGAAAAAATTACCCTGCCATCAACCGCGATCAAATATGGTCAAACACCGGGAAACGTTGGTCATAAGCCTGTACTGCGTTCCATGGCGTCCGGGTAACGTTCACCGATGACTTTTATTTGCGCCGAAGCAGTCGTCAAATCCTCCAGTTCAGTGTCACTGAAATGCACGTCTAACGCGCCCAGGTTTTCGATCAGGCGGGGTAATTTGGTGGTGCCGGGAATGGGCACGATCCAGGGTTTTTGGGCCAGAATCCAGGCTAAGGCTATTTGAGCAGGCGTAGCCCCTTTTTGCACGCCAAATTGGTGGATCACGTCCAGTAGTTTTTGGTTGGCCAACCTGGCCTCGGGGGAAAAACGGGGTAAGGCGTACCTGAAATCTGCTGGATCCAAAGGTGTCTTATCATCCATGGCTCCGGTCAGATAACCGCGACCCAATGGGCTAAATGGTACCAAGCCGATACCCAGCTCTTCCAGGAGAGGCATGATGTCCTGCTCATGCTGACGTGTCCACAGGGAATATTCGCTTTGTAAGGCCGTGACCGGCAATACCGCATGAGCCCGGCGGATGGTAGCAACCCCGGCTTCGGACAAACCAAAATATTTGACCTTGCCTTCCTGCACCAGATCTTTCACGGTGCCGGCTACGTCTTCGATGGGCACAGCAGGGTCTACCCGGTGCTGATACAATAAATCGATCACATCAGTGCCCAGTCTTTTTAAAGATTGTTCGGTGACCCACCGGATGTGGGCTGGCCGGCTATTTACCCCGGTGATTTTACCGTTGTGCAAATCAAATCCAAATTTGGTGGCCATCACTACCCTCTGGCGATACGGGGCTAAAGCTACACCAACCAGCGTTTCATTCGTGTAAGGCCCGTAGGCTTCCGCGGTGTCAAAAAAGGTAACCCCCAACTCCACCGCCCGCTGCAGAAGTTGAATGGCAACTTTCTTGTCCGGAAGTGGCAAATACCCATGACTAAAACCCATACATCCCAATCCTAACGGGGACACTTCCAAAACTGAACCCAACTTCCGTTTGTGCATTTTTATTAAGATTTAAAAAAACAATCTACTTTGTATCTCCCAAATTCTAAGGAAGCAAAAATTATTCTTTTTAATGATGTCCCCCCCAATATAGCGAAATGAACCTTTGTATTAATCAGTTTAATGCAGAGAATATGTTCACCTATAACTCCACACACCTTGCCTTATCCCGCTTTAACACTTCCACCCCTTCCTGCACCACCCGCTTTTGTAGTTTGGTACCGGAAGCATCATAGAGGTAAGACAGGTAGTTATTATTGGCATCCAAGATGGATTCGATTTTATAAAGTAAATTAAGGTAGTTGTAATAGATATTCAACTTTTTGTGCGGGTCGAGTCACAGAAGGAGTTGAATCCAGCAGAATGTGGAAAATAATAGCAAGTTGGAAGCAGACAAAAAATGGTCAAACGCCCAGGGGAAAGAAAATTCAAATAATTCTTAGACAGCTCGGATGGCTTAGGATTTTGATATTTACTCACAAAATCAATTAAGGTATTGAAGCCCTATAGAAAGACTGAAATAAGGCCATCTTCATTAGGATATTTGCACTTTGAACTTGTTTTAATAAAAATTAGACCATAACTTTGACCAGGTCTGGATCCCTTCTTTTCAATTGACTAATTCAATTTACCTAAAAGAGAATAAAAATAGGTTTGTCCATTATGTTTACCTACAAAATTTTATTACATAAAGAGCCTACTGGGGGGTTTACAGTTACTGTTCCGGTTTTACCGGGCTGTATAACCTATGGCGAAGATGTGGATGAAGCTATTGCAATGGCCAAAGAAGCCATACAATTATATATAGAAGAACTAAAAGAGAGAGGTGAAATTATTCCTGATGATAGTAACACTCTGGAATATTCACTGAACCTCGAACAATTATGAACCTAAACCCGAAGTATCTAATTAAAATATTTCAACAAGCCGGCTTTGTTTATAAACGATCCAAAGGCTCTTATCAACTCTACTTCAATCCTTCAACGAAAAAAACAGTCATTGTTCCAATGCATGGAGGAAAAGATTTGAAAAAAGGGACATTCTACACCATAATAAAACAAGCTGGGATAAACTTATCCAACACTTAGTTTCTATAATGAATACCCTTCCTGCACCACCCGCTTTTGCAGTTTGGTACCGGAAGCATCGTAGAGGTAAGTCATAAAATTATTGGCCGCATCCAAGGTGGACTCGATTTTATACGGTAAGTTAAGGTAGTTGTAATAGATTTTCAAGTTTTTGTGCGGGTCGTCGGTAAGGTTGCCGTCCGCATCGTAGGTGTAGTCGGCGGTGACGGTGTGGTTAAAGCCGGAGGTGTATTTGGGCAAGGTGGTGGTGCAGCCGCTGATTTGCGCAGTCAGGGAGGCCGTGCCGTCCGCTTTATAACGGAAGCCGTCTTTAAGGGTGATTGTGCCGGAGGAGGCCGTACGCAGGTGGATGCTGGCGTTTTACATTACACATTTCAAAAAGTACCTATTAGTGCAATATGGCTTATTTTGTAACTTCACACCATTAAAAAATTCTTTAACAATGGCTGTTGCAGAACAAATCAAATGGATTGGAAAGAGAAGGGTAAATGAACTGCTTTTGCAATCGGTTCGTTTATTGGAAGAGCTGGACGAAATGCAGAAAAATTCTACCTCCAACATGATTGATGTCACCGTGGCCAACAAACGCCTAAAAGAAGCGTTGAGCAATTGCAATGAGTAATAACGTTTAAATTTTTAGACCATGAAAATTTTAGTAGATATACCTGATAATGAAGCTAGATTCGCAATGAAAGTATTAAAAAGCCTTTCATTTATAAAAAAAGCGACGCCTATGAGTGTGGCTTCTGTTGATTTGTGGGAAGACCTTAAAGAAGCTGCAGATCAAGTTCGTTCACACAAGCAAGGTAAAATTAGATTAAAGTCGGCTCAAGAGTTACTCAATGAGCTATAACATTATTTCTACCCAACCTTTTGAGAAGGAACTCAAGCGGCTCGATAAAAAATTTCCTTCGCTTAAAGATGAGTTTGCCCAACTAATTGCTGAGGTTTCTAATAATCCCCGAGTTGGTAATTTTATTGGCAACAACTGCTATAAAATCCGTTTAGCTATAAATAGTAAAGGAAAGGGTAAAAGTGGTGGGGCAAGGGTCATCACCTATCTGTACATAGAAACTGAAACGGTTTATCTGCTGACCATTTACGATAAAGGCGAAAAGGCTGACCTAAAGCCCAATGAACTTCGCGATATGATTGAAAGCCTACAACTGGATTTTTAAAACAAAGCTTCCTAGAAAACAATAGCTTAAATGGAAACGAAGAATTAATAAATAGCTAATCAATGAGATTAATGATCCGAATTTATTAATACGCTCAGCTAAAGGGCATTACTAAGAATACCCGCAATAATAAATTTTAAGTTTTTGTGCGTGTCGTCGGTGAGGTTGCCATCTGCATCATAGGTGTAGTCGGCGGTGGCGGTGTGGTTAAAGCCGGAGGTGTATTTGGGCAGGATGATTAAAACATAAATAAATCAAATAATTATTTGATATAATAATCGATTTTTTGGACATTTATTTTTTGGTTTAACTCAACAGGGTAATTTACTAATATTTTGCATTCTGAAGCATGGATAGTGTCTTTCTTAGTTATAAATGCTTCATTTGCCTTAAATATTATATAATATTTTAACCGTGTTATTTCATCATTACATAGTGAATTGAAAAAAGAAATTGTATATACAAAATTAACGATTTTACCATGATATACTCCATAATCATACGAAATAGACCAATCGCCAGATTCAGATTCAGAATATTCATTAATTTTTAGATTACCTTTTCCTAAGGATTGATACTTAGCTTTTCTTTGTGGGTATATTACTGGAAGAGTATCGAATACTAATTTTTTAACTTTTTTATATTTACTATCGATAATAAATGTCTCATATTCTTTAATTTGTCTATTGCAACATAAATCACTAATAGCTACTGTAATTATTAGCATTAACCAATAAAATATTATTTTCATGATTTATTTATATATCAATATAATAATTAAGTTTTTTTCTTTAAATTAATACTTTCACTTCTGAGTATTCTTGTTTTATCAATTTCTTTAGAGGTATCTCCATCCATTTGTTTTTGATTATCATCTCTTATTGTTGAATAGTCATTCCCCTTTTTATCAATATGAATTCTATCTGGGTTTGTAAAATCACCTCCCCACCTCCAACCTGATAAAGATTTTACTTTTTCAATGAATTTGTTTTCAGAAGTGTTCGTGATACACCGCCTCCACCGCACTGTTTTTTACTCCACCCCGCCGATATAATCCTGCTTTAACACTTCCACCCCTTCCTGCACCACCCGCTTTTGCAGTTTGGTACCGGAAGCATCGTAGAGGTAAGTCATAAAATTATTGGCCGCATCCAAGGTGGACTCGATTTTATACGGTAAGTTAAGGTAGTTGTAATAAATTTTCAACTTTTTGTGCGGGTCGTTGGTGAGATTGCCGTCCGCATCGTAGGTGTAGTCGGCGGTGACGAAAAATAATTTAGCCTGTGGAAAAAATTCTAATTATTGTTTAATAATTTTAAAACTTTTAACCAGAGAGCCTTGTCTCAAAACTAAATAATAAGGGCCTGGAAAGTAATTTTGCATAAAAATACCTTTTGAAGACAATTCACCAGTGAAAATAATTTTACCTAAACCATTGGTGTGCATTTCAGTATGTCGCATATTAAAAAAAGTAATATATTTGAGGTACAACCTGAACTTACAAATTTATAAACATTAATTATGGACAAGGCTGAATTTATGAAAATGGTCAGCCAACACTGGGATGATGTAGAGC
>JAYRWN010000428.1:0-2687 GCA_041917975.1 Saprospiraceae bacterium
AAGCGCCAAACAAAGCGCCCAGGCACATCAAGACTATGAGCAACCGGCTGCGGCGGATGGCCGGCCAGCGATGCCTGATAAAATGAGGTGTACTGGCCAGGCCCTGAGCTACAATGCCGATGCGGTTTGTGGCGTTGGCTACATTACCCGGGAGCCCGACGAGCTCGGTGAGGATGGTGAGGGTAATGGCCGAGCCGTTGCCGGCCAGGGTATTGATGATGCCAGCCATCAGTCCCCCCAGAAAGGCCACCAGAACCGTGATCAGGCTCATGGCAGGGGATCGTGGTAGGGTTGACAGAGTTCGATGAGGACGCCTCCGGTGCTGCGCGGATGTAAAAAACAAATCAACTTATGATCGGCGCCGCGACGGGGCGTATGGTCAATCAGCTCAAACCCTTTGGCTTGCATTTCGGCCATCGCTGCATAAATGTCCGTGACCCGAAAGGCCACATGGTGTACCCCTTCTCCCCGTTTCTCGATAAATTTTTTGATCGGGCCATCCGCACCGATGTTCTGCAACAGCTCCAGTTTAGTTGGGCCGGAGGGGATAAAAATCACTTCTACCCCTTGCGCCTCCACCACTTCCCGTTTGATGGGTTCCTGGCCGGTCAAGGCTGTAAACAGGGCTGCACTCAGGTCCAAATCTTTTACCGCAATCCCAATGTGGTCTATAGTCATCTGCAAAAAATTATCCAAATTTACCGATTAATTCAGATTTAAAACCCGAATGGTCGCTCCTGAGTTAAATTATCCTTCGTAAGTTGATAAAAATGAAGACCAAAAAAGAGATCGTTGACAATTGGTTGCCCCGTTACACCGGGCTTAGTCTTGAAGATTTTGGTAAGTACATTCTGCTGGTAAATTTTCAAAATTACGTCGACCTTTTTGCTGAAATCTATGGCGTGGAGGTGCTGGGACAAAACCGAGCCATGCCCAATGCCACTGCTGACGGGATCACTATCATTAACTTCGGCATGGGTAGCCCAAACGCGGCCACGGTCACCGATCTGCTCACCGCCATTGCCCCGAAAGCCGTCCTGTTCCTGGGCAAATGCGGTGGGGTGAGACCGGATAAAAACCAGGTCGGTGATTTGATTTTGCCCATCGCGGCTATCCGCGGAGAAGGTACCTCTAACGATTATTTCCCCACCGAAGTTCCCGCTTTACCGGCCTTTGCACTGCAGAAAGCCATCTCCACCACCATCCGCGACTATGAAAAAGACTACTGGACCGGTACCGTGTACACTACCAACCGCCGCGTGTGGGAACATTTGGATGAATTCAAAGACTACCTGCGGCGCATCCGCTGCTTGGCGGTAGACATGGAGACCGCCACCATCTTTTCGGTATCCTTTTTTAATAAAATCCCGGCCGGCGCTTTATTACTGGTGTCCGATATGCCCATGACCCCGGAAGGGGTAAAAACCGATGAAAGCGATAAAAGTGTCACGCACAATTATGTGAAATTGCATCTCTATATCGGCATCGACTCGTTAAAACAACTCATCAATAATGCCCTGACCGTGCGGCACCTGAAGTTTTAATTCAATTTTTTTTGCGGAGATATTTTGTGCGAAGCTTAGGTTTCCTTCTAGGTTTTCCAATTTTTTAGTCTTAACTCACTTAGTAATCTTTAGCACAATTCTTTTACGTTACCTACAAATCGCGCTCATAATTGGCAAAAATTTTGGGCCATGTTGACCATTTTGTCATTCCAGCCGGATCAGAGAAATCTAATGCGGAGCCCCACCCTCAATAAACCCGAAGGGTTGTCATTATTGTAACAACTTGTGAAAAAGATAAGTTAAACCCCGAAGGGGTGAAATGCTTAATCGATCCATTCAAACAAATATTTTTCATGCTGATCAATTTCAAACTATTTCAACAATTATAAATACTCCTCCCGAAAACTGAATTTTTACAATTCTCTTCCTGATTTTGGATATAGGTTCTTGGCATTTCATTTCACCCCTTCGGGGTTTGTTTTTATCCCTTTTCTTTATTCTATAATCATTTCATCCCTTCGGGATTCGATCTTATTGGTATTAGATAATTCCAATTATCTATGGTAGTTATATTATTCATTTAATTTAATTATTTGCAGAAGTGGAAAAGTCTTCTTTTGATCAACTATATAAATGTATATTTTTCCATTGTAGTACTCCACAGAGTTCAGAGTAAATTGCCTAAATTCGTAGCGGGTCAGTATTTTTTCTATGCTTAAATTCTTATTTAAGATAACCAGGTCCCCTCTTTCTCCAGCGCCTTCGTCACCCAAATCCGAAACAACACCGGCATATTTACGTCCCCCAACGGGCATTAAACTCATAAACATCTCCTGCCCTTTAAGGGGTAATTTATGTTTTATATCAATACACGATAAGTCAGCGGTCTCCCATAAAGATTCGCCATTAAAAATATAATAGGTATAATCCTGTTTAAAAATACTATAAGATCTACCAACAGAAAAATCAAATATTCTAGGCAGTTCCCCTATGCCTTTTTCCTTATCTATTTTAAATATACCATCCTTCAAAGCGTAATGCATAAACTTATGCTCTCCCGGGTCAGGGGTCACCCCACCCGGGACTTCGCAACTGATATAAAATGAGCTGTCATTCATAAAATATCCGCCACAGGAAAGCGTGACCGCTAAATCCGAATGATACCATTCCCTGATAATAAAT
>JAYRWN010000429.1:0-2277 GCA_041917975.1 Saprospiraceae bacterium
AATCTTATCAACTAATAAAAATGGATGGCGATGTGGCAGGAATTTTTGAATTTGTTCCACATTGTAAATAGGTTCCGCATCGGGATCATAGTTTGGTTTACCTTTCAGTTTGCGTTGTTCCAAAAATATTTTTTTTAATTGCTTGGCAAAAGCTACATTTCCGGTGTGTCCTGGTTTACGGGCAACAATCTTACCCTTAATAGGCTTACCAACCAGTGAAAGATCTCCTACAATATCCAACACTTTATGCCGTGCAGGTTCATTTTTAAAAATCAATTCGGTCGTGTTTAATACGCCTTCTTTGTCTATTTTTATATGAGGTTTATGAAACATTTTGGAAAGCTTATCCAGGTAATCCTGTTCAATCTTCCGGTCGGTAATGACGATGGCGTTTTCCATATCTCCACCTTTTATTAACCCCTGATTAAACAGATACTCCACTTCATGCAAAAAAACAAATGTTCTGGCTCCTCCAAATTGATCAGCAAATTCATCCAATGATTGCATGGTCGCGTATTGTTGTCCCAAATACGGCGAATTAAAATCAATCATGCAAGTCACTTCTAGATCGTTATTGGAAGGTAAAGCCATGTATTCGGCACCGGATACTTCATCAGTAAACGCCATAGGCTCAATAATTTCATAAACGTCTTGTTCTTCGTCCAGCGCCACTACTCCCGCCTTCTTGATTTCTTCTATAAAAGGTGCTGCACTGCCATCAAGGATGGGGATTTCCGGCCCATCCAGCGTAATTAATACATTGTCAACGGACATACCGGTAAGTGCGGCAAGAATATGCTCCACGGTGCTGACTACAGCATCACCGTTTTGCAAGGTGGTTCCTCTTACCGTAGAAGTTACTTGGGAAACGTCGGCATTAACGACATTAGAGCCTGGCAAGTCCACGCGTTTGAATTTTATCCCGTGATTAGCTCCTGCTGGGTGTATTTGCAATTGCACTAATTGACCTGAGTGTAACCCTACTCCGGAGAGGTGAATGGTTTGTTTGATGGTTTGTTGTTTCATTACTTCGTTTTAACGAAAAAACTGCTGAATGATATAACTTCTAAAGCTTCTAAATGAATAACAATCCTTTGATTTTAAACTGTGTCAGGGTCCTTGCGTCGTTGTTTTTCCAGCGCTTCCAGTCTGGCCACCAAATCTGGCAATTGTCTAAAATATACATAGGAACGCATAAAATCCTGATAATTCATAGCTGGTGTGCCATGATATTTGCTGCCCGGCACATCCACATTGGTCGCTAAACCGGATTGCGCCTGGATCATGGTCCCATCCGCTACCTGCAAGTGGCCAACGAGTCCAGCCTGTCCGCCAATCTTAACCCGTCGACCGACTTTAGTACTTCCAGCTATGCCAGCCTGTGCTGCGATGACCGTTTGTTCACCCAACTCCACATTATGTGCAATCTGAATAAGGTTATCCAACTTACTTCCGCTGCGTATGATGGTAGAACCCATGGTAGCACGGTCAATGGCTGTCCCGGCGCCAATCTCCACATCGTTTTCGATGATAACATTACCGATCTGGGGTATTTTTTGGTATCCTTTGGCTGTTTCAGCAAACCCAAATCCATCACTGCCAACTACAGCATGAGCATGCAGGATACACCGCTGGCCGATGCGGTTATCGTGATAAATGACCACGCCGGGATAAAGAATACAATCATCCCCGATTTCACTATTATCGCCGATATAAACCTGCGGGTATATTAGGCAATTCCGTCCTATTTTAACCTGCTTGCCGATAAAAGCTAAAGGACCTACAGCGGTGTTTTCACCGATCTGAGCACTGGGGTCCACCACCGCTAATGAAGACACCTCCCGAACCAGTCCATTACCGCTGTTAAAGTATTGCAGCACTTGACCCAGAGCTTGATATACATTATCAACGGCGATCATAGTCATTGATACTTCTTGATGGGGTTGAAAACCATTTTGAACTAAAATAGCCGAGGCCTTGGCACTGTACAAATAGTTTTCATATTTAGGGTTGGCCAAAAAAGTTATGGCTCCTTCGGCACTTTCTTCGATCTTGCTGGGGTGGGTGATTATCACCTCGGGATTCCCAGTGAGGGTTCCAGCAAGTAAAGTAGATAATTCCCTGTCTGTTATTTGCATCATGCAAAATTACATTTTCAGACCGGATTTCCACAACTACATTTTCCTATTCACCGAGTATTTACTCTTAGCGCAGTAAATAATTCCACCCCTTATTACTTGACATCATAGATTTCTGAACAACTATTTCCGGAATCCA
>JAYRWN010000430.1:0-2170 GCA_041917975.1 Saprospiraceae bacterium
AAAAATTGCACCGCCAGCGGAGTTTTGGGGGTTGAACTGCGCACCGAACACGCTCATGGGGTGGATCCCGGGCTGCCTACAGCCAGGCAAAACGACGTGAAAAAGATGTTTGCGGACAGTGCGGTCACCTTGCTTGGATTGGGATCCAACCAGGATTATCACCATCCGGAGCCGGAAAAACTCAAGGCGTCCATTGAAAAAACCAAAGCCTTTATCCGGCTTAGTCAGGCCGTAGGCGGCAGCGGGGTAAAGGTAAAGCCCAATGCTTTTCCTGCCGGGATTCCGCCACAGAAAACCATAGAGCAAATCGGCCGGGCCCTCAACGACCTCGGGCGGTTTGGCGCCGATTATGGTCAGGAGATCCGCCTGGAAGTCCATGGGGAGGTCACCCAGGAACTGCCCAACATCAAAGCCATCATGGATATCGCCGACCACCCCAACGTCAAGGTGTGCTGGAATTGCAACGATCAGGATCTGTGGGGTGAGGGATTAGCGCATAATTTTAATCTGGTGCGTCACCGCTTTGGCCAAACCGTACATGTGCGCGAATTAGACCTGGGACCTTACCCGTACCAGGACCTGTTTAATTTATTGGTCGCTTCGAAATATTCCGGCTGGGTTCTCCTGGAGTGCCGGACAGACCCGGCGGATAAAGTGGCCGCTTTAAAACAACAACAACATGTGTTTCAGGAGTTAATAAAAAAAGCACGCAGATCATAATCCCCCTTCGATTTTTCGATATTAGTCAGTTTAATATTTCATTGGCAGATAAACAACTTGCAAGGACCTCAGCCAAGGTTTAAATGATTATAGTGTAGCTTTATTTTTCGTGAGTTCGGATGTACGGATATCGGGTGGATGTATTACCAATATGAGTACAAACAACATAAATTATTCTTGCTGAATTTACTAAAACATATTTATCCACAAGTTGATCGTCAATTAATTACCAATGCACCAGCGCGTGGAAATTATTTCCCAGGAAATTATGTACAATACCGAAGGGGTTATCATTCATACAACCCAAAAATAGCAGGAGGAAAAATAGAATAGTATTTTTTTTATGATGACTTATTACTTAAATTATTCCTATAAATCCATCCGATTTATCTTTACGGCTCAGATACCCCGTGATTGAATGCGCTCTCTCTTTTGCTTGAATGCCTTTTCAATTACATCAAATCGTGCTTTTCGTGGATCAGATTTGCCCACCACTTTTCCATCTAACTCAACATCAAGTATCTCTTCTTTTTGAGTTTCGTACAGAGGCCAGACCGGCACACCTTTTCCATTTGGATTTCCTGTTTTGGCAAAGTTTGCCCAATACGTGTTCATGATCCTTGCTAATTCTTTCTCATCAGGGGCCGCTTCACCCTGGTTTCCCCAGCGGGCATTGAGGGTGTTGAAAACAAACGAGACCTCCGATCCATGTCCAGCACCGTAGCGCGCACGCTCACGCGCTAGTACAGGAACATAGCCGAATTGATACATGTATGCGGGTGCACGTTTGGTAACGAAAGCTCTCGCTGTCATTCGTGCCGGCTCACCCCAAACCCAGTCGGTGTTGAGTTTTGTAATTACCTCTGCAAATTCTTTATTGCCTTCCGGATCGAAGGCTGCTTTTGCTTCTGCTTCAAGTTCACCAAATGTTGCAAACAACGCTTCCTTTGAAGTGGCATTACTTACAAACGCGCCACCTATTTCGGCACTGCAATTACCAATGATGAGTGGAACACGCGGCTGCCTGCCCGCATTGTATGCACTCTCTGCAGTTTCTACCACGAGTTTACCATCGAGGATAGGGCCTGCATAGATTCGGGGGCCACCTTGTCCATCCGTTTCCTGACCTCCGTCCACAATCTTCTCCACAGGCAATGCACGCAGTTTGGCCAGTGCCGCTGCATCGGTGCCTTCAATGCCGTGTTTGCGTGCAAAATTTATCCCAATGGTCTCTGCTGAAACAGCATAAAGTGGATCAGCATTTTCTTTATTAATTGGTCTGCCGGTAAGCACACCATCCCGTCCGCCGCTGGATTCTCCGATCGCTTTATGGAAAAGACCTTTTGCAGAAGGTATTGTCAAAAGTGAATGCACGGATACACCACCGGCTGAGAATCCGAAAATCGTTACATTGTTCGGATCACCTCCGAATGCGACAATGTTTTTTTGA
>JAYRWN010000431.1:0-21056 GCA_041917975.1 Saprospiraceae bacterium
GACGGTTATTTCAAAACCGGAGATGTGGCGGTGATTGAGGATGGCTATTACCGCATCTTAGGCCGGGAATCACAAGACATTATCAAGTCGGGAGGTTATAAAATATCCGCCCTTGAAATCGAAGAAGTTTTGCGTACGCATCCGATGATCAAAGATGTAAGCGTGGTAGGGCTGCCGGATGAGGAATGGGGTGAAGTGGTAGCTGCCGCACTAGTCCTTCAAGGCCCCGGAATTCAGGAGGATCAAATTCAGCACTGGCTGCGCCAACAGCTTCCTGCTTACAAAACACCACGTAAATACCTGATAGTCAGCGAATTACCATGCAATACCATGGGCAAGGTAATCAAAGGAGCTTTAAAAAAATTATTCTCCTGATCAACTTCATCGGCTAACCAGAAACTTTTTATGTAAAACCTGGCCATGGGTGTAGTTTACCCGGATAAAATACATCCCTGCTGCCGGAGGTGCTTCAAAATAAAATACACCTGCATCGGATAAACCCTTGGCATGTAAAATGGTCTGACCTTTTAGGTTAATGACAGCCCAGCTGTATGCTTCTCCTGAACGGTTGGTTAACTCAACTTTCATGGTATGTGCGGGGCCTACCGGGTTTGGAGATATCAATAAATCCTGAGTACCCGTCTGTAAAACCGGCATCTTGGACCATGCATTTGCACGACCTGAAGATGCACTGGGTTTTGAACCTAAAGTATTAAAACAAACGCCATTGGTCAGTGGGCTGATTTGGCTGCCACAGTTCGCATGAACGGCAAGACAATAATAGGTATTTGGGGACATTTCAATAATTCCTGTGGAATTGGTATTGGAAACTCCCAGCGATTCCCAGGTATCTCCATTAAGCCACCACACCCCATACTCGCTGGCACCATTCACCGGATTCCAATTCAACTGACAGGTCGTACTGGTAATGTTGCTTGCGACCAATCCCGTCGGTGTAGGACACCCTCCCGCCGTTCGGATGCATTCAAAATCAGAAAGAGAACTTTGTAACGTACCACAAAGCGTGGAGATCGCAAAACAATATGTGGTGCCTGGCAACAGATTATTTACTGCTGAAGAATTCGTATTGGACGTCCCAAATTGTTCCCAAACACTACCGTCCCAATACCATAATCCATAACCGGTCGCATTGGCCACCGCATTCCAGCTTAACTTACAACTGGTTTGGGTAACATTGGACGTTGTAAGTCCGGTAGGCTGCGGACAGTCTACCGATGTTATTATACACAGACCATCAGAAATTAATCCATTGGTGGTTCCGCAAACAGCGGATACGGCAAAACAGTAGGGCGTTTCCGGGACTAAATTAATGATCCCCGTTGAATTAAATGAGGTATTGGCAAATTGGACCCATGAAGCACCGTCGAAGTACCATAAATTGTAACTGGTGGCCCCGGCGACGGCATTCCAGAGTAAATGGCAAGTGGTCCCGGTAATATTTTCCGCCACCAGTCCATACGGCCTTCCGCAACCAACCGCACGCCACCCACTATCAGAATTGCTAAATCCACTGGCGTTCGCTCCATTATTACTAGTTGCCGCTTTCACCCAATAGTAATTCAAAGTACCCTTTACCGCTGACGTATGATTATAAGATTTCGCTGTTTGCCACCCACTCAAGGCTGTTGCTGTAGCTGAATTGTCGGTGGAATTCCTAAAGACCCGAAAATAGTTACCACTCTGACCTTCCCAGGTAATCAGCACTTTATCACTAAAATAACCATCTGAGGCCATAACATTGGTTGGTATGGCGGTCATGATTTCGGTTTTATGACCCTGATCACCTTGACTAAATCCCGAAGCACCAGCACCGGTGCTGCTGGCAGCTGACTTAACCCAATAATAATAGGTATTGCCGGCATTAGCTGCCCGGTCATCGTAAGCAGTAGCGGTTTGCCAACTGCCCTGGGCCACTGCCGCATTACTGTTGTTATTGGTGTTGCGAAATACTCTGAAATAATTGCCAGGATTACCCGTCCAGGTGACGACAACCTTATCGGCGTGCAAACCGTCCGTAGCAGAAACGTTTTGCGGAATGGTTACCACAACTTTTGCTCTATACCCCTGATCAGACTGACTAAAACCACTGGGATTAGAGCCGGTATTGCTTGCCGATGCTTTTACCCAATAATAATAGCTGGTTCCGGCTATGGCCGAGGCATCAGCATAAACTGTATCTACTTTCCAAGTACCTAAAGCGGTTGCTGTGCTGCTGTTGTTGACAGTATTTCGGAACACCCTGAAATAATTACCGGGACTTCCGGTCCAGGAAATCTGGACTTTATCCGTAAAAGTTCCATCGCTGGCCTGTACATTTTCCGGAACGGCAACAATGACCTTAGCCCGGTAACCCTGATCCGGCTCACTAAATGCACTGGGGTTTGACCCGCCGGAACTGACACTGGAACGCACCCAATAAAAATAATTTGTCCCTGCCACAGCTGAATTGTCTTCATAAGTGAAACTTTTTTTCCAGGTGCCTAGGGCTGTTGCGCTGGCGCTGGTGTTCGTTGTACTGCGGAAGACCCGGTAAAATAAATTTTCACTACCCTGCCAGGTGACCACCACTTTGGAGGTAAATAAACCATCGGTAGCCATTACTCCGGTCGGGACACTCACGCCTTCCTTAGCCCGGTACCCTGAATCTCCTGCACTAAAACTACTGGGGTCGTTACCCAAGGCGTTTAATGACGATTTAACCCAGTAATAATAGGTTGTACCGGGGATAGCTGTAGAATCATCATAAAGTAGCTGGTTAATCCACGCGCTGCCTAAGGGAATAGCAGTGGTGTTGGAGTTGGACGTGTGCCGGAACACCCTGAAATAATGGCCTTCAGTTCCGGACCAACTTATCCTGACTTTGTCAGTGAAAGAGCCATCAGTCGCCTGAACCTGGGTGGGTGCAATAGCGACCTGCCCGGCGCTTTCATAATAAACCGGAGTTTGCCATAATCCCCGGCCGTAGGTAGCTGCCCTTAGAAGGGTTTGGGCGGGATTGTCGTGATAGGTAATTTCAAGTTCGCCGATTTTTACATTAGGCAATTGGTGATTATAGGGTTCCCAGGGGCTGTTTCCTTTTTTTAGGTAAACCCCTATTTCTGATCCGACATATAAATGAATCTCTTGGGTTATCTGGGTATTCTGTACCACGGAATAAATCGGAAGGTTGGGTAACCCGGACGAGATGTTAGTCCAGGTGGTACCGCCATTTTTACTTTCATAAATGCGATTGGCATTGTATTGCCCCATGGTTAACCAAAGCCAATTGGCATCGGTGGCGTGGACGGCCAAATTAGTAATACGCGAGGTGGCCACCGGCAGTGAGCCGGTAATATCAGTCCATTGACCTCCCCCATTGCTCGTCTTCCAGACTTTTTGACCATCGGCAGCATAAATAACCTGGGTATTGGAAGGTGCAATAGCCATTGAGCGGAAGCGGTCCTCCGAATTAATTTCCGATAGTTTTGTCCACGTGTTACCCCGGTTGGTTGTTTTCCATAGGTCAGCATACCCGGCATAAAGAATACGGGGGTCCATCGGGTCAATGATGTACGGCGTCACCCAGGCTCCTTCTCCGGCATCTTCCGGTTGGATCTCCTGGCTGGTGATCCATTTATCGTCCGTACGGTCGATTTGGCCATTGGTGTAAGTGCCATACTGAATGTCGGCGTTAGAATAATCGATTAAACATTCCATGCCGTCACCGCCTTTCACGTCTCGCCAGAGACCTCCGGTGAATAATTTGGTCCCATTGTCCTGCAGTCCGGTTATCACGTCCATGGTTGTATTTCGTGTGGTTCCCAGTTTATATATTTGACTGATAACCAAACCATTGGACTTCTCCACCCAAAAACTTCCATTAGTATTGGAATAATATAACCCCCCATCGTTACACTCAAATAATACGCCAGCGGGGCTATACCGGAGCATGTGTTTATCCGCATGAACTACCTGCGCCCCGTCGCCGACCCAATGGTTGACCAATGTCCAGGTTATCCCGGCATCGGTTGATCGCCAGGTGTTGATACCGCCGATAAAAAGGGTGTTGGCATTAGTCGGCGATACGGCCATAGTCAGATCATACCAGCCCTGTCCGGTGGTGTCAGAACCGTCCCGTTCATAACCTAACAGGTTTTTGACTGGATTTTGATTCACTTTTCTGAAGGTAGAAGCACTATTGTCCGAGCGGTATAGGCCTTCAAATCCTCCATCCTGATTAGCTACCAGCGCATAGACCCGAAATCGCTCCGCCGGGGAGACCGCTAGTTCAACACGCTGGCCCTTATCTAACTCCAGGGACTTGGCCCAATCCCCTTCACCGGCATTATAGGATACATAAACTTGTCCTGAGGTGGTGGCCCCATACAAGGTGTTTACGTTCCCTGGACTAAACTCCATATCTTTGAATATCAGGTTGGATATTTTCGTCCAGGTAGTTCCACCATTAAGGGTTTTGTAAACCCCTCCATTCGTGGCGGCATACAAGTGCTGATTATTGCTTGCACTCAAGATTAACCGGTAAACTATGTAAAAATCGGTCAGTAAAAAGTTCAATCCGGTCGTTTGCCAGGTTTGTCCTCCATTAGTGGACTTAAGCACTCCGACGCTATAATTATGAAACCCATCCCGATCCCCGGTTGCGATGAATATGGTGTTGGAAGTGCTAAAATTAGAAGGGATAACAATATCACTTACCCCTAAAACTGCGTTTTGATCCGTCAACGGCGTCCAATTTTGTCCATTGTCCCTCGTTTGCCATAACCCACCGGCCGGAGCACCTACCCAATACATATTGGGATCAGCCGGATGAAAAGCAACACAGTTAAGTCGACCGATACCGGCGTACCCCCCGTCAGAATAACTGGTACCTAAACTGGTCCATTGCGCAGTTACGGACCGCAATTGTACAGGCAAGGTTGACAAATATCGCGTATACACCTCCTGGGCTGATGCGGATGGCATTAAACCGGTCTGCAGATCGACCTGGTTTTCCATGGTCCACTTCCAACGCTGAAATTGTTTCCAACCGGGCGCTTTTTTAAGTAATCCTCCTTCCTGATAATGTCCACGTACGACTCCTTTAGCACGCCAGTGCTGATCAAAGGCAGATTGATAAGCCTGCAGCGAAAGAGGTGCCTGGGGGCTGACCTGGTTTAATGATCTTAGCCAAGGCTGCGCGTGCAAGTCGTGTACCGCATATAACATCAGGAGACCTGAAAAAAGAATAGCCGGAGTTTGAATTCTCATACGGAAGGAAATTAATTAACTCAGGTAAGATAGTTGTTTTGTAAAAAGTTTTTATGTCCCTTCCAAAGAATAAATAACCATTTAGAAATTCCGCTTAAAAATCAAGCCAAAAAATATCTTTAGACTAAAATTACCTAGTGTATGCTAATTTATGGAGTGGCTTTGCTCGCCGTTTGTTACCTCTCCGGTCAATTAATTGGTGAATACCTGGGCCTTTGGTTAGGTATTGGGGCTAATGTAGGGGGTGTGGGATTCGCGATGCTATTTTTAGTGCTCACTACACATTATGTGGCGCAGAAAGGTTGGATGAAGTCCAAAGAGCTGGAAGGCATCAGTTTTTGGAGTCAACTGTACATTCCGGTCATCGTAGCTATGGCGGCGATTCTGGATGTTAAGACCGCGTTTTCCGGAGGGCTGGTGGCCATCTTGGCGGGAATAGTCCCCACCGCCGTGGCATTTATGCTCGTTCCACTGGTGACTAAATTAATAAAATCGCCTTCAACTGAGCATGCAGACATTAATTGATTTATTGGTCAAAAATGGCCTGGTAACCGCTTTTCTGGTGGTCGGGATCATTCTCATGATGTCTTCACTGCTCTCGATCTACCTGTTTCGAAAAAAGATTCCTGCCGCAGCCGTGGCGATCCTGGTGTCGCTGGTCTTGGCTTACCTGGGAGGAGCTGCTACCGGCGGCAAATTTGGCTTGGCCGATGTGGAGTTATTTGCGGGCCTTAAACTTCTAGGCGGCCCGATGCTGCGTGATTTTACCATCGTCGCCACCGCTATGGGTACCAGCCTGGTGGTGATCCGGCAAGGCGGGCTAGCCGGCGTCTTGTCACTAATCCTGGGGGTAACCGTTACATTTTTTATCGGCGCCGGCATCGCTTATGGTCTGGGTTATACGGATGCCGCAAGCATGGCCACCATTGGAGCCGGAGCATGCACGTTCATTGTCGGGCCGGTAACCGGTACGGCGGTAGGAGCTTCTTCGGATGTGATCGCTTTGAGTGTAGCAGCCGGCGTCCTGAAGTCAATTTTGGTTACCGTCGGCACACCGTCCGTTGCGCGTTGGATTGGTCTGGACAATCCTCACGCGGCCATGGTCTACGGGGGCCTGCTGGGCACCACCAGCGGGGTGGCTGCCGGTCTGGCCGCTACCGATCCCAAGCTAGTTCCCTATGGAGCCTTGACCGCCACGTTTTATACCGGCCTGGGTTGTTTATTATGCCCGTCGGTATTGTTTATCTTTTTGCGTTGGCTAGTTTAGATGAAATAAAGCATCAATAACCATTCTCATCAAATAACTTGTCTAAACTATAACCAGAAATCACCACGAATATTCTTATCAGGGATATAGACCCGGATATTTTATTTTTTATACAGCATTTTTGTTTAAGTGATAACCATGTTCCTATTGATGGTACGCTTATCTTGTTGGTTTCCAAATTGGGTCTTTTGGCAAGTAGTCATCAAAAGATTTATCAACGACTTTTCTACACCTCTCAACGGGCTACTGTGTTCTTCTAATTGTTGCCAAGTCGGTTTGGCTGAATCTATTGTATTATTTCGTTCACTAAATTCGTAAGTCTTAATTTTCCTAGTTCTCTATTATTCAGCTCACATTGCCAAACGATGACAATTCTAAAACCTAATGCCTTCAAATCTTCTTGATTAGTTTTATCTCGGGCTTTGGTGGCTTCGATTTTGTTTTTCCAGAACTCTTTTCTGGTTTCGGGTAGCTTGGCGGCTTTGCAGGTGTGACCGTGCCAAAAGCACCCGTGAATAAACACGGCCGTTTTGTACTTCAGAATTAGAATATCCGGCTTGCCGGGATAGCGTTTGTCGTTTTTGTAGTACCTGAACCCCTGTAAATAGAGGTATTTTCGCACCAGTATTTCCGGCTCGGTTTCCTTGCCGGATATGGTGGACATGATTTCTCTTCGCTTGGTTTTATGATAGATGTCAGCCACGATTCACGATAGTGGTAATATGGTTTTTAATGGTTCTAAAATCCTTATTTTCGCTATTCAGCCACCGCTGTAAAAACTGCCTGTGAACACTTGAAATAGCTTCCGCATTACTCTCTCCCTGAACCAAATCAGTAACGAAGGCGAATTTTTGTTTTGTTGCCTGAATAGCTGTGAGGTAAGCCAACTTCTGTTCCACGATTGTATTATCTGGAATGACTCCTTTAATCAGCGATTCTGCCAGTGCATCGTTCCAAATAATGTCTTCCGGAATTTGCTTTGGAAGGTAAAAGACATTGGATAAATAGTAGTCCAGAAACGATTTCTGTAAATCAAATTGCTGGGCCTGATTTCCTCCTTCCCGGCCACCATCCACGGAAAATTTGATCTCTTCTCCGGTTTGTTCTCGAATCTTTGATCTTAGGTTTTCAACCGTCAAGTCGACCGTTGGAATGGTTTGCCAGTTTAGGTGCGGGGATTCCGGCTGTTGATCCGCATCAAAGAACACGAAGTCCTGTGAATTTTGTTCCCGGCAAAAGATGGTGATAAACTCTTTTTTGATCACGGTTTCTCCTCCGGGGTTGAACTTAACATTGAATAGGTTTCTTGTTTCCTCACCCATTTTACTCAACACCCCGGAAACAATTTCCTGCGCCAGCACATCTTCTACCACGATGTTCTTTCGGTTTTCAATGGGAAATTCGATGTGAAAAAATGCTTCTTCGGGTGTGAGGTTTTCCTTCACCAAAAACCTTCCGTTTCCAGGGTTCTGATAAAACACTTTTATTGCTTCTTTGGGAAGCCCTTTTACGACTGAGGGTGAATGGCTAGTAAGTACTACTTGATGTTTTTTTCGCTTGATTTGGTCGAGCAGGAATATTTTCAATCTGGACTGTGCTCCTGGATGCAAGGACACTTCCGGCTCATCCAGTAATATAAGTGAGTAGTTCTCGGCAGCAAGAACTTCCCTAACTAATCGGACAACAGCCATTTCACCGCTTCCCGCAACGGCTTCCGAGTATTTAGCAAAATTGGTTTGAAATAGTACGGAATAGCCTTCGTTTCTGAACAGTTCGTGCAAAACGGAAAGCCCGCTAACATATTCTCTGCCAAGAATAAAGGAAATCCACTCCAACTCCTCGGCAGACAATGTTTCCATCGGTCTATTTAATGCCCTTGTGCTGGAATTTATGACCGCTGTTCTGCCGGTAAAAATCTTATTTAGCGATGAAGATTTTCGTCTTAGGTATTCCTGCTTGTTTCTAGCTCTGCTAAATTTCAGATTTCCAAAATAGAAGTACTTATCGAACGCACTTAGCTCTGAACGAAAATCGAGGTAAACTACGTTTTTAACAATGGGGTTATCGCGTTCATTTCGATTTGTTCTCGTTCTCATTCCCGCCCATGCCAACGGACGGCTTGTTTCCCAATAGTTAGGATCGTTTTGCCTTTTAATCCTTGCTTTAATAACCTCCTTGTTTTGATTGGCTTCTTGAAATGAGTACCAAAAGGAATGTCGTTTGCGCTGGGCATCGTAATAACTTACGGGATCAACTTTGGTATCGAACCAAAATTTATATGGTGTATATCTGTCAGGGGCACCATAGAGGGCGTGCAAGCAGGAACTTTTTCCGCATCCGTTTTGACCGATAAACACAGTTAAAGGGAAATTAAAAGTTATCCGGGTATCTATTTCTATGTTGCGGTAAAAAGGGAATTGAATGAAGTCAATATATCGTTGAAATTGATTTCCTGACTTGATTCGTTTTATCGTTTCTATCAGTGTGGGTAATTCGCTCACGATTATAGATACTGAGTAATTTGTGCCAATGAAACACCAACCCTAGCAGGGTAGCTTAGTGCCTTGTTAGCAATGCGTTGGGCAAAATTTTCCTTAATACGACCCAGGTGTTCCAATCTGAGCCATTCGTTTCGATAACACACTTTTGAAAGGCTTCCCAACTCAGGAGTTTTAATGTACAATGAGAAGGGTTTGCATTCGCCCCAATCAATGCACAGTATTCGATCATCCGACCGTAAATAGGAGATGTATTTGCCTTCTGCATCTTTTAATGCTTTTAAATGACTGTCAATCAAGGTTTGGTATCTTACAAAAAAGTATTGCTTCTTTATCTTATCAGGATCGGCACAATCACATAACGGAGTAACGCACATTACGTATTCAATGGTGTCATTCCCTTTTTTGAGTTTCAACACATCACCGAAACTCAATAGTTCTTGGCCCTGTGGGTTAAATCGCAATTGATTGTAGAAATTATTGAGCTTGACAAGAGCTTCTTGAAATAGACGTTCGGATTGGATTTGCTGTTCAAAGTCATTTACCTTGCTTTCAATATCATTGTTAGCCTTGTATTCTTCCAAAGTTGAGTACAATGTAGGCTCATCGGTACTCAGAAAGTGTGTGGCCTGATCTACCCATAGTTCCCTTAGAAATTCATAGAAGGCATCTTTGGGTTTGATGTTTTTGTGATGATAAAAGAATGCGGTTTCGTCTATTTCATCCAATTCTTTGCCAATGAAACCGGAGCCTTTTCGAAAGGCGTTTCTCATTTCCAAACCCAGCAGAGTAAGGAAGATGTTGTGTTCATCCACTATAGAGTTTTTAAACTCTTCATAAAAAAGTTGTTTTTGAATCGACTTTTTGTTCACAATGGTTATAATGGTGTTATTAACATACAAACGCCAGTGGTCACCATCGGTCTTTCTAATACGAATCCTGTGTTTAATGTCGCAAATAGGAATTGCTTGTTCTTCAAAAGCATAAGCCAAGGCTACGAAATATTGGCCTAAGTTTAAGTCTTTGGTAATTCTACTAACTCGATTTCTGATTTGACTGAAATCTGAAAATGAGTTTTTTAGACACTCCAGTATCTGTTCAGTTAGTTCACCCCTTTTCGTAGAGTCCGCCGAGTAAAGAACATATTCCCTGACTAACGGGTTCAAGTTTGCAATCACTTTTTCAGAATCCAGACCTTCCTCATCGCAAAAACCAATGAATTGCGCCCTTATTTTGGCAAGCTCGGCACCAGTTAGTTTTATATAGTACCCGAAGTAGTACAGGACCGGAAAAATGATTTTATCAATGAAGGCATTGGGGTTGTTATTCGTGTAAATGCAACAGAAATGTAAGCTGTCGGTTTGGACAGCTTCCTGAAGCACGGCGAAGGTATCCGAATAGGTGTCTTGATTAATTCGTAGTTGCCAGTCAAGAATGAGGAGGTCTCTATTGTCAAACAGAAATTTTGCTTTTGTTCTCCAATCATCTCCAAACCGATAAAACGATAATGTGCATCCTTTTTCCTCAAAAGGGGTGATGAGGTCGCTATAGTCCAGAATATCAGGATCGGTTATGGCTTCAAAGGGCAGGAGTACGCAGTCATCGATAAAAATGGCCGACTTTATCGATTCCTGTAAAATAGCGGAAGCAACGGTATCGAAACTAGGATTCATGAGATTTATCGTAAATGAGGAAACAGGCCCCGTTCAGTTGGTTGTATTTCGGATCCTGCGAAGCGGTTATTTCATATCCAACACTGTTAAGCGTCGTTTTTGCCAAGTATAGACCTATCCCACGACCTTTGGGGCGCCTTGAGAAGAATGCCTTAAATAAATCACCGTCCTTTATATAAACCTCGTCAATAGGTTCTCCAGAATTGGCAACGACAATTTTATCATCAATAAAGTCGAAAAGGATTTCACGGTCTTCTACCGAATTGAGCCAATATATCGCATTATTGATTACGTTTATAAAAACGGGTTTTAGAATTGACTCATACGTAAAGAATGACGCCTTTAAAAACTTAGGAGAACAGTCCACGTGAATTTCTTTTTCACGGAATTCTTTCCCAAAGAATTTCTCTACGTAATCGAATATATCCTGACCGGAAATGTCTTTTCTTATTCGATTAGTGGTGCGGTATAGAGGGGTGAGCAGCTTGTAGTTATTTTCCAAATGCTCAAATGTGGTTCGAAGAAGTGCGTATGTAGCAGCACTGTCTTCTTTATCAATGACAAAGCCCTTCATTGCGTCTATGATCTTAGCTAATTTCGAATAAAGCGCGTTAAATTGATGATCAATAATTTCCACTGCAATGCCTAGTTGTGCTAGCTCCTGTGTTTCTTGCCATTTTGCTTTGAGTTTCTTAAACTCAAGTTCGTAATATCCTGCCAATGCATCTTCATCCAATTCTATAGATAAACGAGAAAGGTGTCTTACAAAGGGCTGCATTCGATTTTGTATTCGCTGTGATCGGTTTTGATGGATTTCTTCTATTGCCTTTAAACTCGAGTATATTTTTTCTCTATTGGCTTCGGTAGGTTGAATCGCGCCATATTCCTTTCTGAAAGCCTCTAGTTCATCGGATTTTTCATGATCAAATTCAGCTTGCAGCCTATTGAACGAGATTTGTAACTGTTCTTCGTATTCTCGAATAATGGCTATCAATGCTTCTTCATAAGCTGCAAGTTTGCGTTTAAATTCGGCTAATAATTCCTTTTCCTTGAGCCTGTCCTGCGCTTTTACAATAACGAGATTTACCTGGCTAACCGTTTTGCGCTCTATTGACTCTCGCTGCTTTTGGTAATCGTGAAGTTGTTTGCGCTGAGAATCGTTCGGTATGAATTTTTTGGGTGGTTCAAGCTGAAGCCCTTGTATATTGATTTTGACTTCATCAATCCGAGCCAAGATACTTTCTATCTTCTCATATCCTTCGAATAATTCTCCGATTTTATTCTCAAGCTCTTCTGTTAATCGGTTGAGTTCGTTTAGTAATTCTTCAAGTTCTTTCGGATATGCATTAAGGTTTGCAACAAAGTGCTTGCGTTCTTCTTTTTCCCTTTCTTCTTCCTGCTTATGTAGATTAATTTCCACTTGCTGCTCAGTTTTAATGTCGAACTCAGCACCTTTACCGTAGTATTTTCTGGCAAGGTCGATGAAGAAGGAAACCAAGGTAGCCTTAAATTCCCGATAAGCCTTGTTATTGATAAGCCCTTCACGCCCTGCTTTGTCAATTAAGGAGCTATTTTCATTTCGAGATAATTCTATAAATCCCCAAATTCTTCGGTAACTGAAGAAGTAATGGCCTGCTCCCCTTGTTCTTCTTTCCTCAAATTCCAAAAAATCCCAATCCTTACGTCCGTAGGGGAGAATTCTAAATCCATCACGGTAAAGATACAAGCCTCCTACCCGTTTCAATTTTGAGTCCAGTCTATTGAATAAATCCGGATTCAACAGTGTAGGCTGACCGGCTCCAGGTATGGATGCGATTTTGATATTGAATGGGCCAAAAGATGTCTTTGCCCTCTTCTTGTTTGGTTTAAATAAATGGTTCTTAACATCCCTTTTGTAGATTTTTAGATCACCGGTAAATTCTCCATATTCATCAAAAGAACCTTCAATCAAATGATCCGCATATTTGAAATCCTCGTGATCAAAAAACTCACGTTGGTGAATGAAATCCGTTGGTGTTTCGGAATCATAAATAAGAAAAGAGGTTTCAAAGACCGGCTTTTCCTCCTTAAACACATTGGACATACCAGATAACCCGGAGCGAATGAATTCAATAGTATCTTCATTTTCTTCATCGGGCTTTGCGTGATCCTTTAGAAAAAGTAATTGATCGATAGGATCAAAAACCACGAATTTAGTGCCATGTGCGGTTTTGGAACATAACGGCTCGATTACTTCAGATAGAAAATACGTTGGTATCTTAATATTACCCAGATCTTTAAGTATTTCCGCCTTTAGACCAGGCTGTTCTTCCCACGTTTCCTGCCTTGGATCATCATTTTTTAAGGGGAAGTTATTTTTATAGTCTTTAAGTAATTCTTTCCAAGCAGAATGAAATTCGGAAGCCTCATTGATGGGCAGTATAGGTATTTCGATGTCATCAATGTAGAGGTGATAATTTTCAAGAACACGCCAATCAAAAAACAAGGCTTGCAGCGGTTCATTGATTTTCTTGGTCAACATTAACATCTGATTTCCCAAGTATGCAACAGACAGCCGCCCTATTCCTTTCTCACCTGTTGGCATTCGCGGGGTCTTATTTAGTGAAGCTGAAGAGGGCTTTTCGGGAATAGTTTTCCTTGTTTTGGAGTCGGTCCCTAAAACAATCCATTTTTCAAGAATGTCATTATTCGACATGCCCACACCATCATCACCTAAGACAAAAAAAGGCGATTGTGTATCCTTATATCCAGAAAAAAAAAGGTGTGCGCTTAAATTATCGCCATAAGCATCGTACCCATTCTTCCAAAGCTCAGTAATGGCAGTTGGGAGGTCGGCAATTTGGCCTTTGCCCAAAAGTTCTACAGCTCTTGCCTTTGCTCTGAATTTTGCCATTTATTCCAATGTTCTTTTATAGATAGACCGATGGCTTCTGCCAGTTTTGGGGGTACGGCATTGCCAATCATGGTTGCTATAGCTCCCTTGTTAGTAGAATAGAAGTTATAATCTAGCGGGAATGATTGTAAGGTAGCTCCTTCACGCAGCGAAAGGCCACGATCCTGTTCAGGATGTGAATACCTTCCGGTACTGGTGTAAATGAAACGTGTTGTTATTGTTGGTGATGGCTTGTTCCATGCCATGCGACCATACACATCATAATGCCCGTCATGGTTTTTATAGCATTCCAGTTGTAGTTTTTTGTTGTTTGCCCAGGCGGTTCGAGATCCTCCGTTTTTCGGAGTGTTTTTCACCCGCTGTATATTGAGGTCGGATAAACTTGCCGCAGTGTGTATAAATTCGGTTTTATCTTCGGTACCTGCACTGATCTGGGGAAATTGTTCATAGTTCCCAATGGCTTCCTTGACAGTAATAAGGTTTTCTTTTCCATGCCTTTGTTTGGGCAGGGCAATGCTATCGGTAAGGCGACTAGCCACCAATACAAACCGTCTTCTGTTTTGGGGTACACCGAAGTATTTGGCGTTTAACACGTTTTGATCGAAAACATACCCTTCTTGTTGCAATGCTTTTTTAAACCGGTGCAGTGGACTTCCGGTTTTGGTTTCAAGCCCGGGAACGTTTTCAATGAACACAAACCCGGGACGATAAAACAATACAAACTCTTTGAAATCATCTAGCAACAGCCGACTTTCTTTGGATTTTGTTTTGTCGGACTTAAGGTTGGAATAGTACTGACAGGGACTGCACCCTACAAAAATGAGGTTATCGTCATCTTGTACAATGGGGAGCAATTCGCCCAATTTTTCCGGGGGCAGATTCGAAACATCTTCGTTCAAAAACTTCGCTCCGTTGTTTGCTTCATAGGTCTTTTTAAACTTTGGGTCTATATCAATACCACCCAGCATTTTAATACCGATTTTGCCGAATCCGCAGCTTACTCCTCCCGCTCCGCAGAAGAAATCTACAGCTTTGAGATGTGTTTGATTTGATATGCTATTTTTAATTCTTGTCATTAATTAATAGTCACAAACGTTAACTTCTAATGAAGGGTAAGAAGTAGATAGTGTCGCTTAAAATTACCGCTATCATCTGTGGTTAATATAATTAGTGTATTTAATTGCCCGAAAGTTGATGTAATTTATAGTTGTTATTTTATTGTCATTTTTTATTTTCTATAGAAAGCTTTAATGCCTCCATGTCTTTCTACAAATGCTTGACCTTCTCCACCAGCATTACCAAGACAAAGATTTTTATACCTTTGTCCATTTTGCCAAACTTGTGTATCACAATCTCCACTTGTCATATCAAATATGCTACTAAAAACAAACTCGTCTCCTCTGTAACAACGTACACCATGGTTAATTGCTATAGTACCATCAGCCATCTCCCAATAATAATCCCATCTTGGTTTTTCAAAACATTTACCAATATCACCTAACGCACCCTTCACATATTTTAAAACTGGCTTCGCAAACTGGACATAATTATTTCCCTTTTGCTGAGCCTTAGCTGTTAGACTTGTAACAAAGCTAAAAATGATTAGTAAAGAAAATCTGTAAATTGATTTCATATTATTTTTGTCAGTGATTATAGTGCTGATCCCGCACTTTTATTTACCTACCTATTCGATTTTCGATATCCAGTTGCGCTGTTGTCTTGCTTTGGTGATACGAAGTCTTGAAGCTAAATGCTGTCGCCGAAGCATGGCGCACAACTGTGGTATATATGCAAATATTTGTATCATTCCTGAGGTTTTTTCGAAAAGCGTTGGAGAAGATGGAATTGATCCAAGGGACTTTGGATCAGTGATAATAGCCTGATAAAAATTTGACTGCCGGAAAATATAATCTCCAGCTGATCTTTTCCCGTTTCAGCCGCTGTCCTTCCACGTAACAAGGCACTTGCTGCAAGCTCTTCCAAAGCAGATCTGCCGGTATGATAATCTGGTGTTGGGCTGGCTGCGCTGGTTCCGGATAATAAAGCCAGGCGCTCCGGGGAAAACGAATCAAGTTTGAATAACTTTTGAACGGATTGCAGAAACAGCTCTTTGTGGGGCACAGACCAACAACCCCATGTGGCGGAATATTTACAGTCCGCTAATGTTTTAACCAGGTTAATTACTGCCCGGTCATCTGTAAAAAATAAACCCGGGACATCGTGCTCGCGATGGCGAAAATTACGGAGTGAAATCATGGCCGGTAGTACCTTAGGCGTCATGTGTATGGGTTTGGTCCTGCTTCAAATATAAGCACCGGCAGTTAAAAAAGCAACTTGCACGGAGAAATATTTTTAGGTAACTGTCTGGCTTGTTCCACGCTAAGAAGCACACAATTAAGAACCAGTTTAGTCCTGGCCAGGCACAACCTCGGGAAAGACGCGAATGGACTCCATTTGACTCACCATGAGGTAATTTAGTTAATAGTATATATTTTTAGTACTGGTGACCGGTACGGCGATAGGAGCATCTTCGTAGGTGATCGCCCTTCCAGATCAAAAGTGGCTCACTTTGCCCCGGAATTTGATGCTTTTATATCTTCCTCAGGTGGCTCACTTTGCTCCGGAATACTCACTTCTATTTTGCACCTCCATGCGCTTACTCCAATAATAATATTGTCCCCGGCTTATCTTGTTCCTCCGGCAATATTCCCCCACATTAGTCCCCTCTTCATACCCTTTGACTATCCGCTCATCGGTAATCAGTTCTGCACTTCCTTGTCCGTGCACTCGGGCATAGTCTTTTTTGAACTCTTCAATTTCCGAAGCGAAAATCTTTTTGAACTCTTCATTGATTTGGTCGCTGTTTTCTAAAGCGTCACTGTCAATCAACAAAGTTGGCGGACGTTTTAATGCTTTTTTGGTAACAGGGTCGTAATTACTGAAAAGGTCTTTGGCTCCTGAAACTGTTACCAATTCACCGTTTTCATTTTCAAATTCGTAACCTGCAATGTATTTAAACACTTCTTTAGAAACCGAAGTATTGTTGCAAACCACGATGAAAACTGGTGGTGCAGAAAACAGATTGCGTTTTTCTTCATTCTGTTTTCGTTGTCCGTCAAAGTAATCTTTGTAGTGGTTGTAAAATTGGTCTAACGCACCTTTCACCAATGCAGGGAGTTTGGGCGGTGCTTCTTTCAGCGTTGTGCCTTCTTCTTTCGCTTCCGATTTTTTCTTGCGTTGTCCTTTACGTGGCAATTCATCTTTCACATACGAATAGATGTCACGTAATTTGGCTTGTGTAATTTCTTGTGTGTTGTCGCTTTCGGGTAAGAAAGGAATTTTTACCAATCCGCTTTCGATAGCTTCAATCAATCCAAAATCTGAAACCACCCAGGGAAATAAACTGTAAGGAGTGTAACCCGAACCTTGCAAATAGTATGGCGTTGCTGAAAGGTCGTAAACGAATTGAAGTTTATAGCGAAGCGATATTTCTTTCAGTCCTGTGAACCAAACGGCTGCTCTTGCATTCTCGTCTGCTTCTTCCTTATCTTCTGTTTTTCCAGATGATTTTGGTAAATAACAGTGATGGGCTTCATCATTCAAAATAAGCAGTCTGCTGTCCTTTTTGAATTTGCCTAAAATTCTGCGAATGACTTGTGAGAAATCTTCTTTGGCTTCTTGTTTTTTGCCGTCTGCATCCAACTTGCCATCAAAAGGACTTCTTTTGTTGCCTTGTAAAATTTTTGGTTCAAATGCGTGTTAGTTTGTAATTACCAATCTTGCATTTAAGTTTTAAAGACGGTGTTCCAAGCTTTGCGGAACCAAGCCCCGTTGGAAATAGTAATCTTCTTTATTCTGTTTGTTTTTGGTGTCCACAAACAAAACGCCCAAGCGGTCTTTAATGGTAACGCCCGGTGCAACTATTAAAAAGTAGTCTGCAAAGCGGGTGTCGCTTTTGTATTCCTGTCGGTTGAAGTAGTGATACAGAATTAAGCAACCCATTACAACCGTTTTGCCTGTTCCTGTTGCCATTTTAAAAGCAAGTCGGGGTAATTGGTCTTCTAAATTGTCGCTTACCGTTTTTTGTCCGTCACGAACTTTGTTAAGAATATTTTGTCCTGCGTTTGATTTGCCAGCCACTTCATTCATCCAAATGGCTGTCTCGATAGCTTCTCTTTGTGCAAAGAATAGTTTTCTTACTGCGTGTCGTTCAGGATTATCAAACCAAAACAACAGAAGTTCCTTTGTCACTCTTGTCGTGTTGGGATATTTATCGGCTCTCCATTTTCCAACTTCTTTGCGACAAAGGTTAATCAAGTGTTCGCCATATTCTGCTGCAAAGTCGTTTACTTCAAAAATTGAAGATTGAGGACCTTGCTTGGTGGGCATTACCTGTATGTCAGGAGTGAAAATCCGTCTGCCTTGTCTGATGTCCTGATAATTCAATGAACCGTCCGCATCTGTCGCATAGTGCAGAAGTGGTTCATCATAAGGACTATTTAATATCGGGTTTTCCGAACTCATGTCGTTTTATATTCAAAATTTAAGGTTTCTAATATCGGTAAAATTATTCTGTCAAGTGGTGTCATCTGCAAGTGCGTTGGAAGAAACGGCTCTTTGGCTTTTGCCTGAAGGGTTGGCTTGTGCGTTTGGGGCAAAAGCCAATGTGCCGTTTGCGAGTCGGCATAGAATTTCAAAATTTTTTGTGCGGTGGGAAAAAAATTAAAACACAAAAGGGTCGGCAATGAGTGTCGGCTTACTCGTTGTCCGTTTGTTGTATCGTTTCTATGTTTTTGGTCACCTGTCAAAATGGTTTACTTTTTTCTTGTTATTAGTCGTCTGTTTGTTGTTGTCGGGTCGTCCTTTACACTTGCTGCCAACGTTTTGGGGCTTTGCGATGGTGGGGCAATCGAAGCACAAAACTTCAATTTTGCACAAAAGTTGAACCGAAGAACTACCGTTGGACTTTGCAGTTTCGCCCCACTATTGCAAAACCCTTGTTAGCACTAGTTATTTTTATTTGTATTCATATGTGACTTTATAAGCTGGAGTTTTATAGTCCGGTTTTGTCGTTATTTTTTCAATTATTTTTCTATCTGAGTTGTATTTGTAATCTGTTCTAAAATAATATGCGTGATAACTTGTTTCTGGTGTCGGTAAATAACCTTTTAATTTAGTAATCGTAGTGTCTTTTTCTGTGATAAGCAATTTGTTTTGATAAATATATTTTGAAATTGTCAACAAATCTTCTCCGATATGATATTTCTTTTTTAAAATGAGATTATTTTCATTGTCATAGAAAAGAGAATCAACAGTTGTCAACCATTTACTTACATTGTTATTAAATTCTTCTTTTGTTACTGTTGTCATACGATTTAATCTATCATATGAATATTTTTCAGTCGTTGGGGTGGAATTACTTCCAATAATTTTTTTAATTAATAAGTTGTCATTATTGTAAAAGTATCTTGCGGAAATCCATTCTTTATTTTCAGAAACAACAACTTTAGTTTTTTCAAGTCTTTTTAAGTTGTCATAATAATAAATTTCTTTTGCTGGCTTTTCGCAAGTTCTCATACAATATTCTTCTTCAATTAATTTTCCGTCAAGATTGTATTTATAAAAGTGTGTATTGTTCGATCCCAATTTTTGATGATTTTTATTAAATGTTTCAAAAGTCGAGTCCGAAGAAATTAAAGAATATCTAGATGACCGATACTCAAAATGGTTTTGTATAGTTGTTATTCTACTTTTTTCTTGCTTAATATAAATTTGTCGCCAATTCTCAATTTTATTTTCAGAACAACTGATAATTAAACAAATTGTTAATGTTGAAATAAGTCCTTGTCTTGTCATTGGGTGTCGTTCTAAAATTGGTGCTAACATCTGTATATGCGCATGTTATTGCGTATATATTTTAATATCTAAAGTTACCAACTCTCCGGAATATCCTGAGGACTTAGGTACTCTTTTATTATTTACATCCGTCAGATTTGTATATATTACATTGATTTTCATGGATTTATGCCACGTCACTCCTGAACGATCCCGCAGAGCATTAACCTGATTAATCATTGCCAGGTTATCTGCAAAAAATAAGCCCCGCACATCGCGTTCCACATGGCGAAGTGAATGGAGTGAATTCATGGCCGGTAGTACTGCAGGCGTCATGTGTATGGGTTTGTCCTTGCTTCAAAGATATACACCGGCAGCTAAAAAAACCAACTTGCATGGAGAAATCTTATCTTTTGGGTTTTATCACCGCGTAAAATACGTCCGCCCCGTTCACCTGGAGTTTGATTATACACCGCACGGCGGTAATCAGCAAAAAAGTTATTAATATTAAGTCTGAAAATTAAACGGACTTCATGCATATACTTATCTTAGGCGGAGGGGGCTTCTTAGGCCAAAAATTGGCGGCCCAATTGGTGGTCCAAAAATCCATCAATGTCCAAGGCTCTCCGGGGAATATTACATCCATACAGCTGCTGGATAAATATTGGCCCGTACAACCTGTAGAGCACCCTCTGCTGGAGTACACTACCGGAGATATTACTGATGAGGAGATCATACTGGAAGCCTTGCAACGACTCCCCGATGTCATCTTCCATCTGGCGGCGGTGGTCAGTGGCGAAGCGGAGAAAAATTTCGATCTGGGCCTGCAGGTGAATTTACTGGCTAATCTGCGTCTGCTGGAGAGGATCCGCACATTAAAAAAGGTGCCCGTCCTGGTATTTAGCAGCACCTGTGCCGCCTTTGGCGGGGATCCTGCAGCCACGGTGCTGGATGACACTATGCCCTGGCCGCAGAGTTCCTATGGAACCCAGAAAGTGATGACGGAGTATTTGATCAGTGATTACAGTCGACGGGGTTGGGTCCACGGCCGTTCCCTGCGTTTACCCACCATCGCCGTCCGGCCGGGAAAACCAAATGCCGCCACCTCCTCCTTTGTCAGTTCAATGATCCGCGAACCTTTACAAGGCCTACGGGCCTCCTGTCCGGTATCCGACAACGTCTATGTATGGATTCTGTCACCAAATAAAGTCATTTACAACCTGATTCATGCCGCTGCCCTGACCAACAAACGTCTCGGCTACCGGCGAATGATCAACCTCCCGGGCCAGACTGTACAGATTCGTCAGTGGGTCGCGGCTTTGGATAAAATAGCCGGATATGCGGCCAGCGCATTCATTGACTGGACGCCAGATGAATTTATCCAAAAGATCGTGCTGACCTGGCCGCCGTTTTTTGATACTTCCCTGGCTGAAAAATTAGGTTTCCAAAAAGATGAACGGATAGAAGACATCATCCAGGCTTTTGTCACGGATGAGCTGCGGCACTAAGAAGAATGTCAAATTTGTTTTTATTCTGATAAAAATTATACATGAATAAATATGCATTGGTCACCGGCGCCGGCTCAGGAATAGGCCGGGCGGTAAGCATAACTCTTTTAAATC
>JAYRWN010000432.1:0-24916 GCA_041917975.1 Saprospiraceae bacterium
AAGCGGCCCGAGCAAGAATTTTTTATACCGTCTTCTGCACCTTATTTAGCCGTGGTTACTCCCTCTACCCATGATATGAGTACCATTCGAGGGTGGTGGACCGAAATCAAAGCGGTGACACAGCGATTTTACAATCAAGTGTTGGGCCAAGCAGGTGAAGCTCCAACCAGTTGTCCATCATGGGTCAATAAAATGATTATTGTCCAGCATTTGGAATCTCCGGCAATGTGGGCTATATTTCAATGGCAGGAATTAGCAGGTATGGATGAAGATTTGCGGCGGACCGATGTTGATGCTGAAAGGATTAACATCCCTGCGGTAGCCAACCATTTTTGGCGTTACAGGATGCATATTAGTCTGGAGGATTTATTGAAGGAAAAACATTTTAATGAACATCTACGTCACTTAATTCAAACAAGTGGTCGCTGAAGTCATTATTTTTATTGTAAATTAGATTAATGAAGATTAACCCTGATTTTATCTGGAAGGACAATCATGGCCGGGAAATCAATTATCTGAGGCTGGCGATCACAGACCGTTGTAATCTGCGCTGTCAATATTGTATGCCAGAAGAGGGTATTGCATACGAACCCAAAGATAGTCTGTTGACCTATGAAGAAATGATCAGGATGGTGCAGGTTCTGGCTGGTCTAGGTATATCAAAAGTGCGAATTACTGGTGGGGAGCCATTGGTCCGAAAGGATGCCGTACCGTTTATGAAAGCGCTGAAACAAGTCAAAGGACTTCATAGTTTGCATTTAACGACTAATGGTACACTGACTTTTCCTTATCTGGAAGAATTGCAGCCGTACTTATCTTCCATAAATCTTAGCTTGGACAGTCTACAAAGGGAAAAATTTTTCCAGATAACCCGGCGGGACAATTTTAAAGAAGTGTGGAAAAGTCTGGAAAAAATTGTGGCTTTAGGTATTCCCTTAAAAGTAAATATGGTAGTTATGGCTGCCTGGAATATGGATGAAATCATCCCTATGGCTAAGTTGGCCGAGAAATTACCAATAGAGGTTAGGTTTATAGAAGAAATGCCATTTAACGGTCAGAATAACCCAGACGGGCGAGGGTATGTAAATTACCAGGACATTTATGAAATCCTGATGATGCATTTCCCCGATATGATCACCCTTCCGGGATCGGTGGGGCAGACTGCAGAGACTTATCATGTACCTGGATTTGTTGGGAATTTGGGTGTGATTGCCGCTTATACCCGGACCTTTTGTGGATCCTGTAATCGTATCCGGGTCACACCTTCCGGGATGGTAAAAACCTGCTTGTATGATCAAGGTATATTTAATATCCGGGATATAATCCGTTCAGGAGCCACTGACGAGGACATTCAGACAGCGTTCATTGAAGCAGTAGCTCACCGCCATAAAAATGGCTGGGAAGCAGAAAGGAACCGTTTTTTGACTAGCCCTTTTTCCGAATCTATGTCGACAATAGGAGGTTAAAATCGTGATGGTAAGTGTTCAAGAGGCGGTGGAACTCGTGTTAGTTCACATTAAGGATTTTGGCACAGAATATCAGCCGTTGGATACATCTAGTGGCCGTGTATTGGCAGAGCCTTTGGTTGCCGACCGGGATATGCCTCCTTTTAACCGGGTGACCATGGACGGCATAGCCATCCGATCTGTTGATTTTTCTCAGGGACAGCGGTCCTTTCGGGTGGAGAATATGTTCCCCGCCGGACAACCCCAGGGACGACTATCTGAGACTACTGGAGTTGCAGCAGAAATCATGACCGGAGCTATCTTGCCCATTGGGGCAGATGCTGTAATCAGGTATGAAGATATTCGCTTGGAAAATGGTCAAGCTCAAGTTCAACTCACTGAGGTACAACGTGGTCAAAATATACATAGTCAGGGAGTAGATGCCAAACAAAAGGAAGAACTTGCGCCCGTAGGCCAAAAAATAAGCTTGGCGGAAATAGGTGTGGCAGCGAGTATAGGAAAATCTACATTATTAGTTCGAAAACTGCCGAAAGTAGCTGTAGTGTCCACTGGGGATGAAGTCATTCCGGTCGAATCTGAGCCGCAATACTATCAGATCAGGCAATCCAACGGATACGTTCTATCTTCGATATGTAATGAGTACGGTCTCACTCCGGACCGATGGCATCTGCCTGATAATGAAGAAATAACCATTAATCAGCTCCAGAAAATAATTCAAGACTATGATGTTATTCTCATCAGTGGTGGAGTATCCAAAGGTAAACTGGATTATGTCCCTTCAGCCCTTAATAAGCTTGGAGTGGAAAAAGTGTTTCATCAAGTGGCTCAACGACCGGGAAAGCCATTTTGGTTTGGAAAAAGCCCAGAAAAAGGGACCCTTATTTTTGCTTTTCCCGGAAACCCCGTTTCCATTGCAGTCTGTGCTTTAGTCTATTTTGTGCCTTGGTTGCATAAAACTTTGCAGGCTCAGGTCTTGCAACGTTTAAAAGTTAGTCTGGACGAAAAGGTTTTTTTTAAACCGGATCTGGATTATTTTGCTCCAGCCAGGATTAGATTTGCAGAAAATGTCCTACAGGCATTCATAGGACCCGGCAATGGCTCCGGAGATTATCCAAACCTGGTGCACCAGCATGGGTTTGTTCATTTGCCTAAAGGTAAAGAGCTTTACCCTGCCGGAGAAATTGTAGAATTTATTCCCTATAAAACCTGGTATTTATGAAGGAATTTACTCATATTAAAGACGCCACCCCGCACATGGTTAATGTGGGAGAAAAATCAGGATCGTTACGGAAAGCCACAGCCAGGTGTGAGGTGCAAGTTGGCGTGGAGATCATGGAAAAACTTCTCGCTCAGAATATGCTTACCCCAAAAGGTGCGGTGGAACACACAGCTATTTTGGCAGGTATCCTGGGCGCAAAAAAAACTTCAGAATTAATTCCCTTGTGCCATCCCCTTATGTTAGAACACGTAGACATTACCATCGAACCTAAGCTGCCGGACTGTCTTGAAATAAGATGTACGACTCGTATTCATGGAAAGACTGGCGTAGAAATGGAAGCGCTAACCGGTGCATCCATAGCCGCTCTGACCATCTATGATATGTGCAAGGCCATGTCCCATGATATAACCATTAATCGGTTAGAACTAATAGAAAAAACCGGAGGTAAAAAGGATGTAAAAAAGAAAGTTCAATGAGCCATCAAAAACATGCTCAATTAAAAAGCAACCTAAAAGGTCATTTTGGTCATCACGAACTGGCTATCTTAGGGACGACCTGTGAAGAGGTGGAACAGTTAGTACATGTTTTAGCAGAGTCCAGTAGTGGCAAATATCGCCTTGGTTATGTAGACGCTGACCATAAAAGTCTGGACGGAGCTCAAAAGTCGCCCTTAATTCAGCACCTTGCACAGGTATGGACGAATCACCAACAATGGGAGGTCACCGTAGCTGGCAAAAGTAATGCTTATGAACGGAAATTGACCGGTCAACACCTGGACCTGGTGCTTATTAATGGAAATCATGAAGCAGGCTTACAACAAATGGTGGTCTTGAATGAGAAGAAAATTAATTCCTTGCGTAAAAGGTGGCCTGCTCTTACTGATGTATTGGTTATTTTAGAACCCAATGAAACTAGCCCTGATCTAATACTACTTAAGGAAGATATCTTGAAAGTCTTTCCTCAGGCCGCATGTTTTAGGCAAGAAGATAAGCAGGGGTGGTTGGAGTGGTTCCAAACTTTTATGTTGACGAATAGGCCAGCTTTGCAAGGTTTGATATTAGCTGGCGGAAGAAGCGAAAGAATGGGCCAGGACAAAGGTGCATTGGATTATCATGGACGGCCTCAAAGGGAATACATAACTCAATTACTCGAAAGTGTGGTGTCGAGCGTGATTATTTCCGGACGATCCGGACAATTTAATTCGGAGGAAGTGAAGAATATCCTAACCGATGAATTTTTAGATTTGGGACCATATGGAGCATTGTTAACTGCATTTAAAAAATACCCTGAGGTAGCCTGGTTAGTGGTGGCCATAGACATGCCAAAAGTAGATATACGGACTCTGGAATATTTAATAAATCACCGCAATCCCGCCGCTATAGCTACCGCATTCATTAACCCGCTGGATGGTTTTCCCGATCCTACCTTAAGTATATGGGAACCAAAGAGTTATTATCGGCTATTACAATTTTTATCCCTGGGGATTTCATGTCCGCGCAAAGTCCTGATTAATAGTGATACGGAATTATTAACCTGTCCTGAGCCTGAATGGCTAACCAATATCAATACGCCGGAAGAACTCAAGGTATTTCGAAATTCAAAATAATTCTATGGTTTAAGTCCGAACTTATTATTTTGGAATCTAATTTTTAAAAAACCAAAAAATCCTTGGATATGCACAAACTGTTGACCTTTTCACTTGTGCTGATTTTCAGCCTGTCGTTCACTGCAGCCTTTGGGGTAATTCCCGGCTCAGAATATTCACTAGAAAAAGAAAAATTAACTGCAGAAAAATTTGTTCGGCTTTCGGCGAGAGAATTTGGCACTCTTACCAATCAAAACCTAGGTTGGAAACAAAAAATGGTGCTTAAATATACCCAACATCAAGTTAAAAAAAGATTGTCAAAAGGAGAATCAATAAACTCAGTTGAAGAGATGTTTTATAATAATACATCCCGCTTTAATCTGGGAGGTTTTCTCTTAGGGTTTTTTCTGGGCTTGGTTGGGGTTTTAATAGCCCTCCTGTTTGGTCGCAATGCTGTGCGTTCAGCATTGATTGGGTGTTTATGTCTGATCATCGTCGGGTTAATCTGGTGGTTGATCTAAGCACGGATTGTTCTGAGAACATAGTTAAAATATTCATTGAGGATATTTTCCTCCTGGTCTTTCATAAAGGTTATATTACTTCAATATTAACAAATTGTAAATTTTTAATTATGTTTTAGCTGTTATGAGGGGTTAATCATACTTTTAACGTCTTAATATCAAGGGAATGTCGTTTAATGCATTTATGAAGTTTTTCAGCCCAAAGGATAAGATATTTTTTAATCTTTTTGAGCAGGTAGGGGAGGTTCTAAGACAGATGGGAGAACTCTTAATTCAATTGGTTCACGAGCCTGATTTTAATAAAAGGGCTGAAATAATCAGACATTTGGAGAACCTTGAACATGCCAATGACCTGCATACCCATACAATAATAGTAGAGCTGGGAAAAAACTTTATTACTCCATTTGACCGGGAGGATATCCACAGTTTAACCACTTCGCTGGATGATGTAGCAGATCATATTTATTCAGTGGGGAAAAAAATAAACCTTTACCGGGTAGAGCCTAATTATGAGCCGATCCAAAAAATGGCCTCACTGATTAATCAGGGTGTACTAGAATTACATAAAGCATTACCGGCTTTACGGGTTATTAATCATCCGGGAGTACTAAACGAGTGCTTAGTGAAAATCAATGATGCCGAAAATGCTGCTGATGATCTGTTTGATGAAAGTGTGGAGCAATTATATCAAACTGAACCAGACCCTAAAGAGGTGATGAAACGCATAGATATCTTGCAGATTATGGAGTCTTGCACAGATAAAATAGAAGATGTAGCAAACCTCATGGAAGAAATACTTGTAAAGTACTCTTAGAGTCTAATTAACCCGGTCATGACCATCATTCTAATTGTAATTATTTTTTTGGCGATAGCATTTGATTTTATTAACGGATTCCATGACGCCGCAAATTCAATTGCCACTATTGTCTCCACCAAAGTCCTGAGTCCTTTCCAGGCTGTCGTGTGGGCAGCTTTTTTTAATTTTGTAGCATTTTTTATATTTAGTGATCACGCGATTGCCAATACGGTCGCGAAGACAGTTCATCAAGACTCCATCACCTTGGTGGTGATTCTGGCTGGGGTAGTGGCCGCCATCGTCTGGAACTTACTAACCTGGTGGTATGGCATACCTTCCTCTTCATCGCACACATTGATTGGAGGATTTGCCGGTGCGGGTATTGCTCATGCCGGGTTCAATGCTATTGATCCCACCAGCATCATGAAGACAGTGGCATTTATTTTTCTGGCTCCATTGATTGGCATGCTCATATCTATGTTTATTACCTTAGTGACCATTCAAACCAATTTTTGGAAAAAAATATTGATCATTACGGCTGTAGTGGTTAGTTGTGTAGTATTTATCCCTTTTAAAAAGGCTTTCGAACAGTATATGTTAGCCGGATTAGGTTTAATTTTTGTTTTAACTTACTTTTTTCACCGCCAACAGGGTGAAACCGCTTCATCTACGGCAAATATGTTTAAGCGATTGCAACTGGTCTCTTCAGCTGCTTTCAGCATAGGGCATGGCGGCTCTGATGCTCAGAAAGTGATGGGAATCATTGCGGCAGCTTTAGTTGCAGGAGGACAAATTCCCACATTACAAGATATGCCCAATTGGGTACCTCTGGTTTGTTATTTTGCTATAGCCGCAGGTACGATGAGCGGTGGATGGAAAATAGTAAAAACCATGGGAACTAAGATTACTAAAGTAACTCCCTTAGAAGGTGTATGTGCGGAAACTGCCGGCGCCATTACTCTTTTTACAGCAGCAAATCTCGGTGCTCCCGTCAGCACTACCCACACCATTACCGGATCAATTATCGGAGTAGGGGCAGTCAAAAGGATTTCAGCCGTACGATGGGGTGTGACAACGAGTCTGATGATTGCCTGGGTGTTAACAATTCCCGTTAGTGCTTTTATGGCCGGAATACTGTACATTCTTTTTAGCCGGGTTTTCCAATTAGGCTAAGGTTATTTTCGGTAAGAGTTTGGCATTCTTATTTCTCCCGTGTTTTTACGTTAGAATAGACTATTTAACTTAGTCCTCTTCTCCAGGTAAGACCTGGAATTTATTGATGTAATACACGCCGTTTTTTTCAGTATATTCAAATGCGGCGGTGGTGTCCAATTGCATGATCATACCATGGAGTGATTGGTTCATTTCTAACCTGACTCTGCCTCTGAATTGAGCCAGATAAGGCTTAAAAACTACAGATCTTGGGTAGTTATACTGCATAAACTCAATGATAAAGGGGATAGACAACATTTTTCCAGCAGGAGGCGGTGGAGGAGGAGGTGGCGGTTCGGGCTTCGGTGTTTCATCGGTAAATGTTCGTCCGTCATATGCAAAGGATTCACCTTCATTCACTGTCACTCCGTTTGTAGCGTCTTTTAGGTCAAAAAATCTAATCAAACCCTCACGATTTGAAACCCGTGCGATAATACTATCACTGCTTGTTTCGAATACAGTTCCCAACACTTTTATACCGGCTGGATAGACGTCTATCAAAAACGGACGTTGTGGATCTGGGGTGACTGATAATACACCATGTCCTGATAACAATTCTATTTTTCGTTCACCAGGATCGGTAAATTGGCGCGGATAGCGCAGGTGGGTATTCGGTGATAAAAACATGAAAGAGCCGTCGGCGAAAACCACTGTATCACGTGTTTGGGTAGTGGTTTTTATTTCGATAAACGGTGCTGGGGTAGTAATTTTCCAAACAGCAAAGCCGGCAAAAAGCACTAATAAAATGCCTAAAATATATTGACTCCAGGCCCGTTGATAAATTATTGGAGATTCTTCAATATGTGGTTCAATAGCTGCCCAGCCACCTGAAATCACAGGTTGCCGGTATTCCTTTACAGCCGAGGATTCATCTAAAATCTGACGATAGAAATTCAGCGATTTTTGGTTAGCAGAGTCAGCTGCCAGCCATGCTTTTATTTTATTTTCCAGCTCAGGTGATGCTTGGCCTTCCAGGTAGAGTAATATATCTTCTGTATTTATCAAGTTGTTTTTTTGACGTTTGTAAATTAGATTACCACATTTTTAACGCTTGTCCTTTAATTGTTCATACAATATTTTTAAAGCTCGAGCCATATTATCTTCTACAGTCCGCTTGGAAACATTTAGATGAGTAGCAATTTCTTCGTAAGTCAAACCTTCAAATTTATTTAACTTGAATATTTCTTGCATTTTCGGCTTTAACTGCTGAATGGCCTGGTGCAGATGATGTCGAAGTAAGGCTGTTTCATCAGAAGTGTTTCGAAATTCTTCCTCTACAAGATCAACTTGTTGCAAGTATTCACCCTGTTTCACTTTTTGATTCTTCAATTTTCGGTGATAATCAATCACCAGAAATTTTACAGATTGAAACAAGTAACTCTTAACCGACGTGTTAATTTGAATCTCCTGCTTTTGTTCCCATATTTTTAGAAAAGTCTCCTGGACTATTTCCTGACTTAGTTCCCAATCTTTGATGAGAGAATTGGCAAAATTACAGAGAGGAGGATAATACTCCTCAAACAACTCTTTAAAGGCTCTTTTATCAGGTGGCCAGGTCATCTTTCTCTCAATCCGAGTGCCAAGGTCGTAAATTTTCTGTCGAAATCTTATTTAACCTGATAAATAGCCAAAAAATGGTCCCAATCATTTAGGTAAGCTGATTTTTCCAGTACAAACTGATGGATGAGGACTAAAATCAGTTTGTCCGCCGGCTACGGATTCATTTGCCAGGACAGCGAATAGAACGGCCTCTTTTGCCCCGGAGGGGATTCCCAACTTCTCAATTTTTTCAACCTCGCAGCCTGGGAGTCCCACGGCAATAAGTCGCATTAATTCCGGATTTTCTGCACCGCCTCCACTTGCATAATACTTAGCTGTTATCCAATCAGGGACTTCATTTTTAATACAATCCGTCAAACTAATGGCAGTGAAATAGGTTAAGGTAGCTATTTGATCAGCCGGAGGAGGTTTGGAGGGAAGATCAGCTAGACAAGCATCTAAATAAGCCAGGTTAAAAACCTCTGGCCCGGTAGTTTTAGGCACCGGGGCTTGGAAGTATGGATGCTCAAGTAGTTTTATTAATAGGCTCTGGTCAAGGTGACCAGAACGAGCAATAATACCGTGATCATCAAATGGACTATTGAAATAGCGGCGCATGGCCGCATCCAAGAGCGTATTCCCGGGGCCACTATCGGTAACCAAACTAGCTTGACCCGACCCTGCATGGGGTAACCAGGTAAAATTGGCAATACCCCCTAAATTTATCATCACACGATCTTCGTGAGGGTGCGTAAATAACAATACATCACCATATAAAGCTAAAGGGGCGCCTTCACCTCCGGCGGCGATGTGTTTTTGTCTGAAGTCGGAGATGGTGATAATTCCAGTCATTACTGCCAGATGGTCTCCATCTCCGATTTGTAACGTCGCATTTGGAAACTCAGGTCGAAGATGTTGGTGTTTAGGTGCATGATATACAGTTTGACCATGGCTGGCTATAAGATCTATACCGTCGGGAGGAATGGTCCAGGCCTCCAATGCGGTCAGAATCATCCTGCTGTGCACTCGGGCCACATGTGCGTTGAGCAGAGTAAGCAATTCAAAATCGACAGTTTTTTTAGCGAATACTTCCCTGATCATATCTCTAAAGTCGTCCTCATAAGGTACGGTAGTGAAGTGAGTTAGCGACAATTCGGTCTCCTTACCACTGCCGGAAATCCTACAAACAGCTAAATCCAATCCGTCTAAAGAAGTCCCGGACATCAAGCCAAGGATAGTTCGGGTGTTTTGTTGGCCTATTTCACAGAGTCTTTTAACGGTTGGATTCATTGCAATTTTTTCGTTTTTTTAAAACCACCGGATGATCAGGTCCAATAATTTCCTGCTAAAATTATTGAAAGGTGGTTTGACCAGGTCAACGGCACCGATGGGTAAGAATTCCTTCATAATGCTTCGGGCATTAGAGAAAGATTGGAAAGCGTAGAAGCCATGCGCTCGTCCCATCCCGCTATGACCGACACCTCCGAAGGGTAAATTTGGTTCATAATAATAAAGGGTATTGGTATTAATACAAGTGGATCCTGCCCGGGTATTGGCCATGATTTTGTGGATATTTCTTTTACTTTTGCTGTAGATATTCATGGTTAGGGGGCGCTCGAGTTGATTGATTATATTGATCGCTTCGTCCAGATGCCGATACGTAATGATGGGTAAAATAGGTCCAAAGATCTCATCCTGCATCAATGGACTGGCTAAGGGAACGCCAGAAATGATGGTGGGGGCGATAAATAATTCTTCCTCTAAACTTTGCCCGCCATAGCGAATGACTGCACCGTCTTCAATAGCAATGGCCAATTGGGTTTTTAAGCGGTGAAACAGATCGGGATGAGCACATCGTGCGAGAAAAGGAGAGCTTAAAGGTTGATCGGTATAACGTTTTTTAAGGTCGGTAATAAGATGTGTCACAATCTCATCTTCCTGAGAAGCATGTACAAGTAAATAATCCGTGGAAATGCACATTTGACCTCCATTGATGTATTTCGACCAATTTATCCGTGGAGCTATCTTTTTTAAATTTACGCTTTCATCTAAAATGGTAGGTGATTTTCCTCCTAATTCAAGGGTTACAGGTACCAGATTAGTGGCAGCGTGCTCATAAACTATTTTTCCAATACGCGGGCTACCAGTAAAAAAGATGTGATCGAAAGGCAGTTGCAATAAAGCCTGCGATACTTCAGGACCTCCGTTACATACTAATACCTCATCAGGAGAGAAACATTTTTGGACGATTTCTTCGATGAGGATAGCCGAATGTCGAGTGTGTTCCGAGGGCTTTAATACGGCGGTATTTCCGGCAGCCAGAATATTAACGAGTGGACCGAAAGTTAAATTGAAAGGGAAATTAGAAGGCGAAATGTTTAAGATAACTCCCAGGGATTCATAAGTTATATAAGAGGTGGTTCCAAGAGCAACAAGTGAGGTCGAGACTGGATGAGGTCTCATCCAACTTTTAAGATTTCTCAGGGCATGCCTGGTCTCACTGGTCACCGCATAAATTTCAGAAATATCTGTCTCTTCCGGTGATTTTCGAAAATCAGCGTACATGGCTTCGTGAATCTTTGGCCGGTAGTCTATAAATGTTTTTAAAAAATGTTTTAATTTCTTCCGCCGTTCTTGAAAAGTCATAGATGCCGTGACTATTGACTTCTTTTTTAAAGAAACAAAAAGCGCTTGATAATCTTTATCCATGTCAGTATTATAACAGTTGGAAAGTTAATCCTTATCCTGTCAGGTGACAACTTTTCAAAGAAATTGATTATTATTGTATAGATGAATCTATGCCAGAATTTTCACGATTAGAAAAAATAAGGCGACTTGCTGCATTTAGGCAAACCGATCTGACAGTAGTTTTAGAAAATGTGCATGACCCGCATAATATCAGTGCCATTATTCGTACCTGTGATGCCGTGGGTATTCCTGAAGTTTACGTTTTGTATTCGGATACAAGATTGCATGATGCGCGACTTTGGTTAGGTAAACATTCAACAGCCGGGACCAGAAAATGGGTCCAGGTGTCACTGTTTCGACAGATAGAAGACCTTCTTCCTCTATTAAAGGCACGATATGGTACATTATTGGCGGCAACCTTATCTCCTGTTGCGCAGAATGTTTATGACCTTGATTTTACTCTTCCATCCGCATTGGTCTTAGGTAATGAACGCCAGGGTCTAACGCCTGAATTGATTTCTGCTTGTGATGTACAATTCCAAATTCCACTGCATGGCATGGCGGAATCTTTAAATGTCTCCGTAGCTGCATCGGTTGTCCTCTACGAAGCTTTCCGGCAGCGCTCCATGGCCGGGCATTATGATGATCAAAAACCAGTGGATACCTGGCCTCTAACAAAAAAACAATTATTGAACCATTACCTGGCTATCGGTATGAAGAAGCAGAAGCCACCCAGGAAATTCTATATTGATGCCAAGTCCTAATTGGAATCGATTACGCGCCCTGATCCACTGATGGCAACATCTTTTTCCGGTTGTCCCCGATAAAATATATCGCCACTACCGCTGATGCGAGCTTTAAGAAAATTTTTGACCCATACTTCTGCATTCCCACTTCCGCTGACATTAACATCGGTGCGATTCGTCTCCAGATTAAAACCATAAAAATCGCCACTACCGCTGATGTTTAAAACGGACTGATCAGCTTTGCCCTCCAGGGTAAGTTTACCACTTCCGCTGATTACTGATTGTAGTTTGTCAACATCTAAAGCCACGTCGGCTTCTCCGCTGCCACTGATGGTAAGGTCAAATTGATCTGAAGCTAAAGTATTTTCACTGTAGATCGTACCCGAACCACTGATAACCAAACTCTTGACATCAGGAATAGTTACCCAAATCTTTAATTCGCCTAAATCCCGGATACATCGTTCGGTTTTAATTTTCCAAACCCCTCGGCGAACGTCAGTTTCCAGGCGATTTAAAATATTTTCATAACCCTCGACAGTTACACTTTGGGTAGGACCCTGGGTGACGGTAACATCTGCAGGGATAAGCAATTCGAGGCCATCAAAGGAGGATAATCTATACTCCTTCGTGACTACATTTCCTTCATGGCGCAAACATCCAAAAATATCCTGGTCATCATTAAAATCAATAAAACAACCACTAAATAGCATAACCATTGTGCTGAGTACCGGCAGAATAATTTTCAATTTCATAACAAAGAATTTAATTTTAAAACAGGTTTAGTAGCCCGCGTTTTGGTTGCGGGCAGTAATAATACTACGTTCCATTTCCAGGAAAGGTTACCGGTATGAATTAAAAAAATAACCCCTTCTGAAAATTTAACAAATCATCACAATTACTCTGGGAAACCTATTTGGCGGAGTGGGCAGGTTGTGTCATCTTTGCGAAAACCGAAAAAGTAATGTCAATTCACACCGACCATGAATGTAACTTGGATCCGGATAACTGGCTTGATCTAAGGCGCCTTGGACACCAAATGGTGGATGATATGATGGACTATCTGCAGAATGTGAGCGATAGACCCGTGTGGACAAAAACCCCGGATGAAACCAAAATGTTAACCAAGGCTGGACTCCCACGCGAAGGTCGGCCGGCGGTCGATATATATCGTGATTTTCGACAGCATATTTTACCCTATACCAAAGGGAATATCCATCCAGCTTTTTTTTCCTGGGTGCAAGGCACCGGCACACCGCTTGGAGCTTTAGCCGACTTTCTGGCCTCAGTAATGAACCCGAACGTAGCCATTGGCGATCACGCGGCCATGTACGTGGATGCCCAGGTCATTCAATGGTGTAAATCGTTATTTGATTTCCCCCCGCAAGCTAGTGGCATGTTGGTGAGTGGAGGTTCTCTCGCTAATATTACTGCACTTACCGTTGCCAGAAATTCTTTTGATGAACGGATACGGGAGCAAGGCGTTTTTGCTTTGTCTGGACCTTTGGTGTTTTACGCTTCTACAGAAACCCATAGTTGTCAACAAAAAGCAGCAGAAGTTTTAGGGTTGGGCCGCAACGGTTTGCGACTTGTTCCGGTAGATGAAAATTTTCGCATGGATCTCAGAATACTGGAAACCATGCTGGAAGAAGACCGGCGGGCAGGGAAGTTACCATTTTGTATTGTAGGTAATGCCGGAACGGTAAATACGGGAGCCATTGACCCTCTGGCAGACCTTTTGGCTATTGCCCGGAGAGAGAAACTATGGTTTCATGTAGATGGTGCTTTTGGCGCTTTAGCTTATCTGGTTGATGAATACCGTTCGGTATTAAAGGCTGTCTCGGAAGCGGATAGCCTGGCCTTTGATTTACACAAGTGGATGTATATGCCGTATGAAGTAGGCGTAGCGCTGATTCGTGACAAAAGACTTCATCGCGCAGCTTTTGCTCTGCAACCGACCTACTTATTGAGTCATGAACGCGGCCTGGCGGCGGGTCCAGATCCCATCACCAATTATGGACTGGAATTATCCAGAGGCTTTAAAGCACTAAAAGTGTGGATGTCCCTGCAAGAGCATGGTCTGGATAAATATACCAGACTTATCGAACAAAATATTCATCAGGCTAGGTATCTGGAAACACGGATCAGAAAGGAACCTGAGTTGGAACTTATGGCTGAAGTACCTTTGAACATCGTCTGTTTTAGATATAATCCCGGTCAGTTAAACAATCAGGCAATAGATCAATTCAATAAATCCATCCTTATGGATTTACATGAGTCGGGAATTGCCGCCCCATCTTATACACTTATCCGTGGTCATTATTGCATCAGGGTTTGTATCGTAAATCACCGTACGCAACGGAGGCACCTAGACCGGATGGTGGATAAAATTTTAGAATTAGGAAAAGGCATGTCTGAAAAATAAATTTAAGATTTTCTACTTGCCGACAGATTGGCATCAGATGCAAAAATTCAGCCGACACCAGGAGCGACGGCTGAATAGAGATGATTAAAAAGACTGGTAATCTTCGATTAAGTAATTAAATTTAGTGGCGTCCCCATAACTCTACTTCTGCACGGGCACCGGCAGTATTTTTAGTGTCGTACCAGAAAACGACTTTACGAATAATCCGGTCACCACCCCTAAGATCAATGACCCGGGTTTCCCCGCCGGCCGGAATTTCATTACGCAATTCAACCTCCTGGATGCCACCGGTAGCAAAATGAACAACCAGGCGATGAAAGTTTACCGGAGCTTTTTTTATGAGTAGTTTGATTGCGGTGAAATTACCTTCCATACGAGTGACTAATATTTCATCATGATCCAGTCCATATTTTACACGTCGCTCACCTAATTTTTCCCATATGGGGGCGGGAGAAATGGGATGAACTGGTACCCAACTTATCAGACCTGAGGTCAGTACCATCAAGGAAAAGAAGATTAAGTTTTTCATTGAATTTTGGTTTTTTTATTATGTTAGAGCGACCTAAGTTGTCCGGGTTTAATACAGATATAAAAATAATAACTTTTTAAGACCTCTTTAACATATCCAGTACATGAATTCTCTCCAAGAAACCACCCGGCAAATTAAGATTGCGCTTTTCGCCACAGTCATTCTTGTTTCTCTGGGCGTACTTGGGTTTATGATTCTGGAAGGAATCAGGCTTGTTGATGCTATATATTTAACCATTATAACCCTCACTACAGTCGGTTACGGAGACATTTCCGCTAAAACCGATGTGGGCAAGTTTTTTACCATGGGCTTGCTGCTTACAGGCTTTGGTATTGTGGCATTTGGTATTCAGGCGACCGTAAATTTTATCATTAGTCCTGAGGTACGGGATCTTCGACGCAAACAAAAATTGCAACAAATTATCAGTAAACTTTCCGGTCACTATGTTCTATGTGGCAGCAGTGAATTAGTTAATCAGACCATTCAATACACTTTAGATAGTGTTAAAAAACAGATGGAATTTGAAGAATGGGAGTTTTACAAGCCAGTTGATCAAGTTCTGGATCGCTGGTTTGGTGATGATGCTCAGGGGCACCACCCTGAAGCCCGTTCAGTCGTACGTCAATTGTATCTCATGTTGACCCGTCCCTTTCGAAAGGTGCAGACCCTGCTGGACAAAGTAGTTGTTGTGACCGACAAGGAAGATTTTGCTCGTCTACTGCGCAACCGGGGACTTCTGGTGGTGGAGGGTGATCCTACCAGCGAAGAATCTTTAGGCATTGCAGGCATCCAAAAAGCCACGGCTTGTATGGTGATGTTGGATAATGACACCGATGCTTTGTTGGCAGTACTCAGCATGCGGACATTAAATCCAAAAGTCTATATAATTGCCGCCTTATTGGACGATCATCTGTTAGCTAAAACGGCTTTGGCCGGCGCCAATAATGTTATCCGCCCCTATCATACAGCCGGACAATTTATGAATAACCTCACCCTGCGTCCCGTGGTATATGATTTTTTCTACAGTATGCTTTTTGATCAAACGGTAGATATCCAAATTCAGCAGTTTTTACTGCAAGAAAATAGTGCATTGGTCGGTAAAGAAGTCGGCGAGTTGACCTTGAGGCAAACCCATGAAGCCACCATCATTGCTATTTACACTTCCGAAGGATCATGGGTCGTTGCTCCCACCGAGCATTTTTTATTGCGGGAAGGCTATGAAATAATTGTCGTCGTGCCAGGGCCCAGGTTGCCCTCTTTAATTCGGTCTTTAGATTTGAAGCAAGTCGTTGATCCTGGTAAACATCGCTTGCCAACAGCGCCTGTGCCCACCCGGGGAGATAGGATTTATACCCTGGCTGAAGCAGAAACGGCTATTGCTGCAATGGACAAACATTTTATCCTGGCTGGAAATGATCAAATTATCCGCAATTCTATTGATCAGTTGGATCCTGACCGTCCATTTGTCATTTTGAGCCCCGTTGAATCTTTAGTTACCAACTGGTTAGATCGCGGATTTAAAGTTATACTTGGTCATCCTACACAGGATTCCTCATTAGAAAAAGCTGGTGTGGATAAAGCACTGGCGATCATGGTATCGCTGGAAAATGAAGCGGAAAACATCCTGGCAGTTATCAATTGTCGTAATTTAAGCGAAAACGTTTTGATCACTACCACCGGTCACCAAAAAGCTAAAATGAATAAATTGTTGGTGGCCGGCGCTGACAGAGTCATCGAGCCCAGCAGTATAGCCGCCCAAGTGGTCATGCTTACGGCCACTGCACCTACTGTGAGTGCATTTTTTAGACATATTTTATACAATGTGTCGGATGGTCTGGAAACTACAGAATTGTATATGCAAAATAATTCCCCTTGGATAGGAAAAACTATCGAATCGCTGCGTCTGGATATCACTTATCAAGCTAAAGTATTGGGCGTAAAACATAGTGATGGAGGCTTTACCTATGTTCCGGAATACACGTACCTGATTAAGGAACAAGATGTACTGGTGACAATGACACCTATGATCTATGGTGACGAACTGAGAAATAATGCGCATGGAGGTTTACTAAAGCGTCCAAGCAGTTTGAGATACTGATAAAATACCTTTCATCAGAGAGTTACATCTGTCCCGATTTAGACACCTAACACAAAAAAATATGCCACCAACTGAAAACAAATCAGACACGCTATACCTCGGAATCACCATGGCCGGGGCGGTATCAGCGGGAGCTTACACGGCAGGAGTCATGGATTACCTCTTGGAAACCTTACATGCGTGGAACGCACTAAAAAAAACCGGCAATGACCACATTCCGCAGCATCGGGTGCAAATAGATGCTTTGGGAGGCGCATCAGCTGGAGGTATTACCGCTGCGCTGAGTTTACTCGCCATGCACCATGGTTTAACCCCCATCCGACAACCGGAAGAAGGCCTAAACGCTGACAATTTGTTATATGATGCCTGGGTTAACCTGGCCGATCGACCATTACCCAATGGTCAATATTCTAATGATACATTTAGATCAATGTTGGCGACCGATGACATCAAACCAGGTCAAGGGGTGGCAGCCCTACTCAACAGTACACCGATAGATCGTATAGCCGAAAGAGCCCTTCGTGCCAAACCGGGGCCGCTCCCTGAATTTGTGGCCAGCGACCTGGAAATTATTTTAAGTCTGTTTAGCTTGCGAGGCTTACGCAGAGAGGTCCCTTTTATATCTGGCCGCACAACAGATGAACCCGGACATCCTTTCTACCTGCATAAATTGTATGGACACTTTAAACTACATCAACCGGAAGCTAACCATTTGCCCTTTGATATCCGTAAGCCAGGGGATGTACAACGACTGATCCATTTGGCCAAAGCCACAGCAGCATTTCCCATCGGTCTGCAGAGCAGGAACGTTGATGATTTTTCTTCCAGCTATCTTCAGCAATCTGTAAACCGGTTTGTGCCTATGGATGATGTTATAAACCTTGAGGAGGCGAGCCCCTATAAATTCACTGCTGTGGACGGAGGAACGGCTAACAATGAACCTTTTGGTGAGATAGCACAAATACTCACTAAACGCCACCCTGGCTTAGAACAAAACCTGGCCGTGTTATTGATTGATCCTTTTCCTAGTTTTGATATTGAAGAAGCAGCTGTAACCCAACAGAATCACCTCTTACAAATTATCCCGGCGCTGGTGAATGCCTTAAGACAACAAGTCATGGTGAAGGAAGCAGATGTTGTGCGCAGGGAATATGCCCATATTTCACTAAACATGATATGGCCCAAAAGGTATGATAATATATTAAGAAACCTACCCAATCCCATCGCCTGCGGAGCTTTGGGAGGCTTCAGCGGGTTTTTTGATCGCTCTTTTCGCGAGCATGATTTTTTTCTGGGACGTGAAAACTGTCGCCGGTTTTTACGGTTTTTTTTCATCCGCGAGTACCCCTTGCCAAGTGTAATGACTCGTCAAGATTGGCATCCGGTTCATCGGTCCTGGACCCCTGCTATGGTTAACGCTTTTAAACAAGAGCTGCCACGTAAAGGCCTTATTAGATTACCACTTATTCCAGACCCTTTTTGGATGAATAAGGACAGTAAATTTTATGATCAATATTTACACGTGGCTTCTCCGCTATTTCCATCCATACCGGCGTCCCAAATACTAGGGTTCAAAAAAGATCTGGACAAACGTATTGAAGCTATTCTTAAAAATTTACAAAATATTAATTCAGCGCCAGGTAATGTTCCTTCTCCTTTAGATGTGGCTGTAGAGAAGTATCTTCAGAAAGAATTTTCCGGAAATTGGTTTAAGAGTTCCATAAGGTATTTAGGCCAGAAATTTGCCGGAATTTTTCTACCGGATGACGTGGGTAAAATCATAGATAAGTTCTATGGAAATACATTAACCAGAAAGGCATTGTCGTATATTATTCATGATCTTGCCCGACATGGTTTGCTAAGTGATGACCCTTTTAAACCGGAGGCGAAGTAAGAAAAACAGGATTATAATGCTGGGCTGGACCTGAAATCATGCGGTGATGATTAACTTTTTCCAAACCAGTATTTTATTACATTCTCTGCTGGTTTAAACGCCGGCGAATAATCACGATTTGCTGGTGGTGCGTCTAAATGAGAAGGAAATTTCCATACGAATAATCCTTTCAAGCAGTCCTCATTATGAAGCGCAGACAATGCAATATCATAACAAAGCGCCTGATCTCCTATGTAGAACATCGCGGCATTATCATCAGCATGTGGCCGTACCCAAGGGGCTTTTACACTGCGGAAACCAATTTCGGTGAGGATGACCTTTTTGTTACATCGTTCAGATTTTTCGCGAATAGTATTGACAATTTTTTGAAATTTTTTTTCCAAAGTTCTTTTTGAGACCCTTGCAGATCTGTGCCACGGGTAATAACAGTCCAATCCTAGATAATCCAAGGATTCCGGAAATGAAAACTCTTCAAATTCTTTACCCCAATTAGCGGCATAAGTTACTGGCCCCGAATAGATAGATCGAATGTTACCAATGATTTTTTTCCAGGCCTCCGGCCGCTTGATTGTGCTGTGTGATAATTCTACGCCTGCGCAAAATAAGTCTACTTGGTAAGCTTCCGCCAATAAAGCGTAATGTAAAATCCAGGTGCGATAATGTTCAAAAAAAGTATCCCAATCGGTCTGATTTTTCATCTGCAGATCCCCCGGCCAGGAGGAACCTATCCACAATTGCGGTTTAAGCATTATTTGAAGTCCCAGAGCCTGGGCGTCCATAATGCTTTGGATGATACTTTCGTCAGTCTCCATACCCGTCCTGTCTGAAAAACGAATGGGACCAGCTTCCTGCGGACTGGCCATAAAACCATAAGGAATAATGGCGACTGCATTGGCCTGGAGATTTTTCACACGTTTTAACGCCAGGCAGGATTTTCTTGATCCATATCCATTGACTATGCCATAACCTTCATGGGCAAAATTAAATCCCCGGTAAAAACTATCTGATGAGACTGTAGATTCGGAAATAATTTGTTCACTTAGAAAATGCTGCCATTCTAACCGCAAGCTGTCTCTCCAATGAAGCTCAGAATTTCGTTTTTGATAACTATGATGTAAGCCACGTTGATGAATGTAGGCTATAAAACTTCCTTTAACCGTGGCGTCTAGTAATTTAGAAGGTGATGCATGATTAATAATATATTCCATTTGTTTTATATCCAAACTGCGCTGGACTTTTGCAGCCCAATAATGCAGATTATGTCCAAACCATTGCGGAGATAATGCTGCTCCCAAACCGGCCATAAGTGTTTCTGGCCACAGGGTTGAATCAAAAAACTGAATAAACTCCTGTCCACAAAAATGTTTCTCATATGCTGACGAAACCACCACATGCACATTTTCGTCTGACCCTACACTCACTGGTGATGAATTACTAATAGCCAGGCCTTTTAATTCCTGATCCGGATATAGAAACAGGTTCACTAATTTATTGTCTTTCGGTTTGTACCACTCTTTGTACTTAAACCAGGCCTGTCGCAAATAGTCTAAATAAATAGGGCCATATGGATAATCATAATCAGGTAATGCATGATGGATGGCAAAAGGCCCGATATGCTCAACTTTGATCGCCGTTCTTCTGAAGTCAAAAATAGTTGTAGTGTCAATTGGACCACCAGGCTCCAGGAAGGAGCCCATAAATACGTGCCCTTTTGCCGCGGTTAAAAGATAATCCCAAATGGGTTGCCTATTCCATCCAGACCCGGTTCTGGTGAAATATTGGATAATATCCTGATCCTCAAGAGCGGTAATAATGTTGATTGGCAAGTTAGAGTTTTGAGGATTCGGGATCATTTGTGCAATAAAACAATGGCCCTGTAAAAATAAAGTGTCATTAAAAAAAATTAATGTTGAATCATACCAGGAAAATGGCAGATTCTTTTGGACCTTCTTTATCAATGAATTATTGGAGGGAGTGCCAATCAGGGTGATGATGTTATGACTAAGTTGTTCTTCGGAGATTTCATGCTCAAGGAGAATGCGTGGTGAAGACCAACCTCTTCGAGCAGGGGTGCGACCATAATGATCTGTTAATGCCTGGTGTAAATCCAATTTATCAGATCCAAGTACCAGCCACTCCTGCCCCTGCGCCTTTGTCGCATCCAGGTATCGCTCCCTTTTAGTTGATGATTCGTTGGTTGGAAAAACTTGTGCACCAAATGTATGAGGTAAAGGGTTATAACAAGTTAATCCTATCGTAAGCAAGATACCGAGCCAAATAAAAACCATGAGCAAACGTAGTGAAGTGGTGAATTTAATGGGATTAGCCTTATTTTTATTATCCTAATGTCTGATAAAACATGTTGAAAGATATTTGGAAGTATGGTTTGGCCATGGCATTGTTATTGGCTGCACTCAAATTTTTGGAATATCGGTGGTGGATGAAGGACATCCCTCTGGAACTACTTGTGTTCATTTTCGCGCTATTTTTTACCATTTTAGGAGTATGGATGGGTCTTAAGCTCACCCGGCCTAATAATCCAACAGCAGACCCATTGCCACCGGTCGATTTCTCAGTAGTTCGGGAGTCTATGTTACTAAGTGAACGCGAGAGGGAGGTTCTACAATTATTAGCCGATGGCCGCTCTAATGAACAAATCGCAGCTCAATTATTTATATCTATAAATACAGTCAAAACACATTTATCCAATGTCTATGTTAAATTGGATGCTAAACGCCGAACTGAAGCCATCAGGAAAGCCAGAGCATTATGCCTGATCAAAGAATAAATTTAGTGAGGCTAATATAACTACCCTTTCCAGCAGATTAACAGGTCCTCCTTTTGGGTGATTTTCAAAGTTATTTGAATAATCATACTTTCAGGTGATGCAAACTTGTCTATTTTAACGGTCTTTTGAAGTAAAAAAGATTATGCAAAAAATCATTTTAAAATTTGGGTTGATCGCCGGGCTGTTAACGGCGACTTTTATGGTCATTACCATGGTGTTTTTTTCACCACAAGCTGATTCAAACTGGGGTGCTTTCGTAGGCTATGCATCGATGATTATTGCTTTCTCGACCATCTTTATGGGTATACGCGCTTATCGTGATCAGACCACTGATAGCCGGCTGACTTTTCTACAGGGACTCACCTTGGGATTAGGCATTACCGCCATAGCCACGGTATTCTATGTGACCGCTTGGATGATATATTATCCGTTAGGGGGACAAGAAATTATGGATAATTATTTTAATACCTCTCTGGAAAAAATTAAAACCAGTGGATTAGTTGAAGCAGAACTGCACCAAAAATTGGCCGAGATGGAAAAATTTCGACAAGAATATCAAAATCCACTGGTTCGTATTTTATACACCATCTTTGAAATTTTTCCGGTTGGGTTGATCATTACCTTAATATCTGCTTTGATTTTAAGACGTAAATAAAAAAAAACCCTGGCCTGGATGGATATAGCAGTAGTCTAAAATTGAAGCGTGTAAGGAAGTCTAGCCAATGGAACTCGGCCTTGCTGCGATTGTTCCCACATTTGCCATAGTGGATAAAGTTGGCCCAATTTTTCCTTAATTACCGCATTGACTGTTTCATCGTTTTTACCTGAAAGTAATTCCATGATTCGGGTAACCTGGTCTTTAATTGCGGGGTATTCGGACACACTGTATTTAGTCAAATTACTTGCCTCGGCTGCCAGTTCGAGAGCTCTTTCTAAATCGCCTATTTCATCCACCAGTCCCAGTTCTTTAGCTTTGGTTCCAGTCCATACGCGCCCCTGAGCTATGGCATGCACCTGATCTTTGGTCATGTTACGTCCTTTGGCTACTTGGGAAAGAAATAACTCATAGTTGCGATCAGTTTCTCCCTGAATAATCTGTCCCTCCCGATCAGACCAATTTAAAAAAGGCGAAAAACTGGCGGCGTACTCACTGGTTTTAACCGTATCGAAACGTATTCCTAACTTATCATTAAAAAGTTGAGTCATATTCGGCATCATCATAAACACCCCGATAGATCCAGTGAGGGTATTAGGCTCCGCGACGATTTTGTCAGCATGACACGAGATGTAATATCCGCCCGAAGCAGCTAAGTCACCGTAAGACGCAATGACCGGTTTGCCAGCTTGCCGCAAGGAAAGCACTTCTTCGGCTATATCTTCACTGGCCATGATGCTTCCGCCGGGTGAATTGACCCTTAATACCACGGCTTTCACCCGGTCGTCTTTTTTAATCTTGCGCAAAATGCGCGCATATTTATCGCCACCCACAATACCTTCTTCGTCCACAAAATCTCTGATCTCACCTTCCGCGTAAACAATAGCAATACGGTCTTTTACCGTATAATCAAACAGAGATCCATTGGCTTTTTTATAATCTTCCAGACTGACGAAGTTGAGTTTATCCTTTTCGCCTAATCCTATTTTTTCTTTGATAACTTTTTCAGCATCATCCTCATAAGCTAGTTGGTCAACCAATCCATACTTTAAAGCATCATCGCCGTTGCGAACTAAAAATTGGTCTGCAATTATTTTTAATGAGTCAATGCTTTTATCAGTGGCTGTACTTACTTCATTTAAGAATACAGCGTACAAATCGTTCAGGTATTCTTTAATTTGGAGCCGATTTTGATCGCTCATTTGGGTTAGACGAAACGGCTCGGTAGCGCTTTTGTATTGACCAGCATAAAAGATCTCCATTTTTATGCCCAATTTGTCCAAACCTTCCTTAAAAAAAGGAATCATCGAAGCATATCCTCTGAAATCTACGGTGCCAATCGGGTGAACCATCACAACATCCGCTGCACTGGCAACCATATAACCATTCTGATCATAGAATTTGTCATATGCGGTTACAAATTTACCACTGGATTTAAAATCATCTACAGCGCGACGCAATGCCAGCATGGTGGATTGACCAGCACTCATCATTCCGGTCTTCAGATGCAATCCTTTAATGTTGGGGTCATTTTTTGCTTTTTCTATCAATCGTAAGGCATCTTGTAAACCCACGAATTCTCTTTCCTCTAAGCTAAATGTAGATTGGGGGAAGTTGTTAGTTTTTTCTGGCAAGGGATAATTAAATTCAACCTTGAGAATTGAATTCGGTTTAACAGACACTTGGTGGTTACTGGCTTTGGACGCCAGCCCAAAGGCGATTAACCATCCAAACATCATGATGATGATCAACGCCACCAATGTTCCTAAACAAGAGGCAAAAACAAATTTAAAAAATTGACCCATGGCCTTGGTTAAGGTTTAATTAACTTGAATAAACATACTAAATTATAAAGTGGTGATTTAAACTGTAATCAATTTAGATGAAGTGAATCAATCTTTAGACCAAGAACCTAATATACCGTTAGTGAGAGCACCAAAAAATTTAAAGTGGATGTCATCCAATATATCTAATTACAATGTTTTAACAATTAGATGAGACGGCAATGGCTGTAAAAGGTATAAATTTGCCGGTCGGTGAAGTTGTATAGGATGTCGCGTACAGTTTTAGTGGTATTCATGATTTTGACCATGGTCTATTGCACTCGCAGTCAGGAGCTTAGTGTTATTAATGCCACTCATCCTTTATGGCCCATTCAAGAAATGATTACTAAAAAGTTCGCTGGAGCCGGAGTGGACATCCTGCAGGTCAGCCTGGAAGGGGATGCACGTGCAGCAGGACTTTTTAGCGGCGATGGCCAACCATTTGGATTATCTTCCGGTCTTATTTTGTCTACCGGACGGGTGGATTCTGCAGCTTCTCCAAATTTTTCAGGCAATTTAAGTACTCAAACCAGTGGACGGAACATTACTGACACCTCTCTGGCTATGCTTTTACCACAAAATGACCCCCATGTTTTGCGGGATGTGATTAAGGTGGTGATCAAATTTATCCCCAAAGCCCCACTATTAGAATTCAGGTATGTTTTTGCTTCGGAAGAATATCCTGAATTTGTCTGCGGAGAGTTTAACGATGTCTTTGGATTTTTTGTCCAAGGCCCGCGACCGGGGGGAGGGCTTTACATAGATGAAAATCTGGCGCGTGTTCCTGGGAGTGGAGACATAGTATCTGTTAACTCAGTACATATCGGCAAAACCACCTTGCCGGATTGTCCTCCAATAAACGCCCAGTTTTATCATCCGAACCAACCTGACTTACCACCGGCTTATAATGCCTACCTGGATGTTTTTACGGCCCG